>DATFLY010000119.1:0-53436 GCA_035267185.1 Lysobacterales bacterium
AGGCTCCCCGTCTTCCTGCGGGTCTCCGTATGAAGGCCCCGGACCGGCTTCGCCAATCCATCCGCAATCGGCCTGAGGCGGAATCGTGTAACCGAGATGATTGAGTGAAAATCCGAGTGTCATGGCTGTATGCTTGATGCCATCTTCGTTGCCGGTAATCACACAAGCACCAACTTTGCCGTAATAAACTGACTGGCCCTTGTCGTTGAGTTCTCCGGACATGGCGTAGAGGCGTTCAATCAGGATGCGGCAGATGGAGCTTTCTTCACCCAGCCAGAGCGGTGTTCCAATGATCAGGATGTCGCTGGCCAATATCTTGATCCAGACCGCCGACCATTCGTCCTTGTCCCAACCATGCTCGGTCATGTCTGGGTAGACACCAGGTGGCACAGCATATTCTGCCAGGTGCAGGTGCTCCACGGTGACATCCTGCTTGCGCATGATCGCTGCGGAAGCATTGAGGAGCAATTTGGTGTGGCTCTCCTCGGAATTCTTCTTCAGGGAAGTATTGATGAACAGCGCTTCAAGATCAGAAAAATCGGTCATGACAACAGATCATACCGGTATTGTTTGAAGCTGACGAAATTTCATTCTCATTCTGCAAAGGGCGACCTGACTTCGTGCCCAAGTGTATTTCTCCTCTCCTTGCTGCATCGATCGGAAGTAAAGCCAGAAAGGGAACGCTGGAGCTGTGGATTGAAAAACCTGTGTTTCTGATTACGCCATGACTTAATAATGTTAAGCGTCCATTTTTGGGCTCAGGCGACAACCATTAATCCCTGATCCAGGGGCTTGGTCATGAATGGTTGATGGGTATTTCTGCAGGCAATCCGCAACCCAAAAATCCGGACCCACCCACTTCGATTTGCCTTTTCTAGTGTCATATTGCTAACATTTGGTATTGAGGGGCTGTGATTTGGCCTATCAAAAAGGAATCCAAATTCCAGGGAGGGAATATGGCGTACTTAATTGGCGCGTCGTTTTTTGGGCTTTTTTCTGTTCTTATCACCCTGTGGTTGTTTCGCCGGTGGCGACTTGCCAATGAAGGCGTCGTGGTTCGCGGGCGCGTCGTTGAAAAGGTATTGACGTTCGGCAAGGCAACCCGTTCTGTAGCAGGTATTATCAAGTACGATTTTCTCACCCCGCGCGGCGAATATGTCGAAAAATCCGTCGTGGTTGGCGAAGCTGTCCTGATTGAATGTGAGGAAGGCTCTGAAATCGACGTGGTATACCTGAAGGACAATCCTGACATCAGTGAGACCAGGCAAATGGTTGATACGGCCAGAGCATCTTTGAAACTGCCGCCATTATCGGCTGCCAGTAATGGCTGCCAGTAATGACTGACCAGGAACCGGTTTTTTCAGCCAGTGTGGGGCTACAAATTCTGTAAGTCTCTGAACTGATTTGTTTTCGAAAGAAAACGTTTGTTGTTTTTCTTATAACTGTATTTCAGTAGTGGGGTGACCAAGGATGGAAAACCTTCTGCAATCTTTGCCGATTGAACGGCAACTTTTCAAAAACGTAACCGAAACCGAACATCGCGGAAATTCCTGCGTGATTTCCTTTCCCCAACCTCGTCGTCGCGGACGGTATTGGGTGGCTACGGTGATCATCATTGGCTTTGTACTATTACTTGGCTTAAGTAGCCAGGCTGGCATTTAGCCCTTGATCATAATGAATGGGTCGCGGCCAGAAGACCGCTCCCACATTTATATTGCAACTTAGGGTCGCGGCCGAAAGACCGCTCCTACAAATTTCTAGAACGTCAATCAATGCTTGTAGGAGCGGTCTTTCGGCCGCGACCCGGGTTATTTGGCTTTTGCGCCCGGACCTTTGACAAACCGGCCAGGGGTAGCGCCGGTATGCTCGCCGTCTTCAAGAACCTGCACACCATTCACAAACACGTGCTCAACGCCGGTTGAATACTGGTGCGGTTCAGCAAAAGTAGCATGGTCCTGGATGGTGGCGGGGTCGAAAATAGCGATATCGGCAAAATAGCCGATCTCAATTGCTCCGCGCTTGTCCAGCTTCAGGTTTTCAGCCGGAAAACTGGTCAGGCGACGGATGGCCTCCTGGAGAGAAATAACCTGTTCGTCGCGAACATACTTGCCCAGCAATCGGGCAAACGTGCCATAAGCGCGTGGGTGGGGGTTGGAGAGCAGGAAAGCGCCTTCAGGCGCCAGCGATTCTGCGTCGGAGTCGAAGGCCATCCAGGGCTGGGCAATTTTTTTCTTTACGTTTTCTTCCGACATCAGGAAGTATACGGTGCCGACGCGGCTGCCGTCCTCGATCACCAGGTCCATGATGGTTTCCTCGACGCTGGTGCCACGCATTTCAGCGACTTCCGCAACCGTTTTACCAGTCAGGTGTTTCAAATCAGGATTCTTGAATCCAACCAGTATGACGTTTTCAGGGCCTCCCGCTGCGTAATAGAGGTTTTCCCAATCCTCGGCATCGCTTGAGATCGCCACTTTCATTTGCTCGCGAATTTCAGGATCCCTGAGGCGTTCAGCCCAGGCCTCGTAACCACCTTCCTGTACCCATGGCGGCATGGCGGCGTCAAGGCCGGTTGCGCCGGCAGTGTAAGTGTACATATCAGCCGTGATGTCCAGCCCATCGGCGCGAGCTGATTCGACCATCGCGAACACCTGGTCAATCTTGTTCCAGTTTTTCTTGCCGGCTGCCTTAAGGTGATAAATCTCGGCGCCTATGCCTGCCTCGCGCGCAATGGTTATCAGTTCGTCGACAGCTTCCAGTAAATTGTTGCCCTCGCTCCTGATGTGGGAAATATAGCGGCCACCATACTCGGCAGCCACCTTGTTTAGTTCGATCAGCTCCTCGGTTTCCGCGTAAAAAGCAGGGGCGTAGATCAGTGAACTACCCACACCAAGCGCGCCTTCCTCCATGGCCTGGCGTACCAGTGCCTTCATGCGGTCCAGTTCTTCGGCTGTTGGCGCACGGTCCTCCTCGCCCAGTTCATGCATCCTAACCGTGGTTGCGCCTACGAATGAGGCAACATTCGTCGAGACGCCCTTGTCTTCCAGGTACTGCAGGTATTCTCCAAGCGTGGTCCATTCGATGTCGTACTTGATGTCTGACTGCCAGTCCATGAATTGCTGCTTCAGGGCATCGTTGAGAGGGCCATATGAGACTCCTTCACCCATGACTTCCAGCGTGACTCCCTGGCGAATATCGCTCTGTGAATGTCCGTCTTCGATCAGGCTGTCGGTGGCCCAGCTCAGCATGTTAATAAAGCCCGGCGCGACGGCAAGTCCTTCAGCATCGATGATTATGTCTGCTGTGCCTTCAAGATCACCCACCTTGACGATCCGGTCACCCTTGATGCCGATATCTGCCGTCACCGGGTCGCCGCCGTATCCGTCGTAAACCGTTCCGTTTTCGATCAGCACATTGAAATGTGGTGGCTGAACCGGCGTTTGACTCGCCTGTGATGTTTCGGTTGCTTCCTGCTGGCAGGCAATCAACGTGAACGTAAGCAGCAGGGTGGCAACGCGTGCCAGGCAGGAAAACTTCATCATGTGGATATTCCTTTAATCGAGGGTCTTGTTAAACCGCATCACTGCAATGGTCATTGCTGCTGCAATGAATACACCGAGTATCAGCAGTTCGTTGCCCAGTTCAGCCAAGTTGGCGCCTCGCAGTATAACGCCTCGAATGAGTCGCATGAAATGAGTCATTGGCAATGTTTCTGCAATCCACTGCGCGACCGTCGGCATTCCCTCGAACGGAAAAATAAAACCTGAGAGCAATATGGAGGGCAAAAGAATGAAGAATGTCAGTTGCATCGCCTGGAACTGTGAGCTGGTGAGTGTCGAGATCACCAGGCCCAACGCAAGGTTGGCCACGATAAACACCAGGCTGACCAGGTAGACGTCCGTCAGCAGGCCACGCATAGGCACGGCAAACAACAACCAGCCCAGTGCCAAAACGACTGTCACCTGAATAAGACCAATAAAAACATACGGCAGGATCTTCGCAATCATCAGTTCCGAGGATCTCACCGGTGTGGTGATCAGCAACTCCAGGTTTCCGCGTTCGCGCTCGCGGACGATGGCAACCGCCGTAAACAGGATCATGGTCATGGTGAGAATGACCCCGATCAAACCGGGCACGGTATTGACTGCAGACCGTCGCTCAGGGTTATAAAGCGTGCGCACTTCCAGCGATGGTGGCCGATCGTTCACCGGCGAGACGCGTGCCGGTTGCGCCAAACCCCTGAGCGCGCCCTGGACGACTGTATCAGTGCCATCAACCAGCGCCTGCGCTGCTGCCCGGTCGCCCTGCATCAAACGACGATCGAAATCTGGCGGTATGTAAATTCCCGCCTTGATTTCACCCCGGCGAATCATGGCTTCCAGTTCCTCGGCACTGCCTGCTTCGCCAACGATGTTGATCACCTGTGACTGCGACAAGTCCATCACGTATTGCCTGGAGGCAGAAGTCAGGGCGAGGTCTGCCACCGCGGCATTGAGATCACGAACATCCATGTTAATGGCATAGCCAAACAACAAAAGTTGCAGCGTTGGAATGCCGATGATCATGCCGAAAGTCAGTCGGTCACGGCGCAACTGTCGCAATTCCTTGCGCACGATCGCCATTATGCGCCGCAGTGACTTCATTAAGCTGTCTCCGCCGTGTTTGTCTCTGGTTCCTCATCACGATGACGCTTTCGTTCCTGAGTTGCGGCAACAAAAACGTCTTCCAGGCTTGGTGAGACCCGCTCGCAGCTTTCAACGGGCAGCCCTGCTGAGGTCAGGACACTCGCCAGTTTTTCTTCGGCCTGCTCCAGGTCTCGTTCGACCATGACCCTCAGAGTGTTACCGATCTGAGCGGAACTGTGAACGAACGAGGCGGCCGGAGAAACATGGCTTGCAGCGCCTTCGCTGTGGTCCGGAAAAAGGAATTTGCTGATCGCGCGTGGGCTTGAGGAGTGAAGTAACAAAACCTGGGCATCAATTCCTCGTGAAAGCTCATCCGGAGTTCCTGCGGCCACAAGGCACCCCTCGTCGAGGATGGCCAGCGCATGGCAACGCTCAGCCTCATCCATGTAATGGGTGGAAACCAGGATGGTGGTGCCTTCATCCACCAGTTCGAAAAGGCTTTCCCAGAATGCCCGGCGATTTTCAGGGTCCACGGCACTGGTTGGCTCATCCAGGAGCAGGAGCCGCGGTTCGTGCAGGGTGCAGGCAGCAAGCGCCAGGCGTTGTTTCTGGCCACCACTGAGAGTGCCCGCAAATTGTCCCAGCAGGTGTCCCAGCTCATAACGCTCCACCACATCGTTAATCCGTTGTTTGGCGCGTTTGGAATCCAGCGAATAGATTTCCGACATGAAACCCAGGTTTTCGCGTGCAGTCAGGTCTGCATACAAGGAAAACTTCTGGGTCATGTAGCCGATGTCCAGCTTGAGTTGTTCAGCCTGTTTGGGGATATCCAGGCCAAGGACTTGGATTTCACCATCACTGGGGGTGAGCAGGCCGCACAACATTCGGATGGTCGTGGACTTGCCGGAGCCATTGGGCCCGAGGAAGCCATAGATCTGGGCTTTTGGGACATCAATATCGAGTTCGCGGACGGCCTCTACGGGCCCAAAGTTCTTGCTCAGTCCACGAGCGCTGATGGCGATTTCGCTCATTAATTTATTGTCCGGACGCGCCGGTGGGTGGAAGGGCAACCAGGGGAACGCCGACCGGAAGTTCGCTGGCAGCCGGCAGATCGACTTCCGCGATATAACTCAGTCGTGATCTGTCGTGCTCAGTCAGTGCAAAGTAAGGGGTAAAACTGGCGTCTGAAGAAACCCAGCGAACAGTGCCTTCATATGGTTGTGCCTGGCCATCAATAGAGACGTTTAGCCTGGAGTCCGCCTTGATTGTGCTCTTGAGATTTTCAGGAACATAGATGCGTGCGTAGGTGCGATTGTCATCAAGCATGATGGCGACCGTCTCTCCCTGCAATGGTCGTTCGCCCAGCCTTGCCAGCACCTTGTCCACGCGCCCATCAACAGGGGCGTGTAATTTTGTTCTGTCGACGGCAAGCCGTGCTTCTTCAACCGCTGCAGTCGCTGACTTGAGCGCCGCGGCAGCCTGCTGCAATTCCTCGATGGTTGTGCCATTGAGTAATGCGCCTAAAGATTCTCGTCGCGCGGATTCCATCGATCCGGCGGTTGAATAGCGGGTATTGGCCCGATCAAGGGCTTCCTGGGTGGAAAGTCCCTTGTCGAATACACCCTGGATTCGATCAAGCTCTGCTTTCGCGTTGATGGTTTCAGCCTGGGCTGATTCCAGCAACGCCCTGGCTTCGCGAATGGATTCTTCACGCGGGCCGCGTTCCAGTTCTGCGAGCCTGGCTGCTACACGTTCACGTTCACCCTCCAGTCGCTCATGCTGAACTTCCATTCGTTCAGCATCCTGTTCTATCAACAGGGTTCCTGCCTTCACCCATTGCCCGTCAGCCACATGGATGATGGCGATCGGTTCGTTGCTTTCAAACGCCAACTCAATACGGTTTCGCTCCAGTGTTCCGACCATTCCCTGAACAGATGCTTCTTCGCATGCTGTCAGGAGCAGAAGTGCGGCAGTTGTAACCAAGAATCTGATTGCCGTTTTGAGTTTCATGATGAAAAACCTTTTTCAACAAACCTTGAGATGTGTTTTTTCAGTTCGACCACCGCCGGTCCGCTCATGTGAACATCAAGCACCTGCTCGGCGACCGGTCGAACAATGAAAGGAAAAATGGCCAGCGACATGAGAGTGAGGGCGCCGATTGCAGGCGGCGTGTCAACACTTATGCGGCCATTTTTGATTTCACGTTCCAATAAACCGGGAAGGGCCCCACCAAGTCGTGGCGCCAGGTGCTCTGCGAAGTGTGCCTGCATCACGCCACCTGGCAGCATGACTTCGCGAATGATCAGGTAAGGCAAATTGGGGTGGGAGGCGATGGTGTCCATCAGCGTGTCAACGATTTCAGCCGGGGCAACTTCGTGCTCCGATTGCATGGCCTCAATCGAATCGGCAAGAGGACTCAGTGCTTTTTCCAGAACTGCCTTGAGCAGGGATTCCTTGTTGCCGAAGTAGTAGTGAATCATTGCCGGATTTGCATCCGAACGATCGGCAATTTCTCTTATCGATGTGGCTGCATAGCCACTTTGCGCGAAGAGGTCTTCAGCAACTTTCAGGATGGTTGCTTTGACGTCAGTCGCAGAGGCTGCGTCTGGTCGTCCCAGCGTGGTTTTTTTCTTGTCAGGTAGTGGCATGAGAACAATATTAAACAAACGTTTAATTAATTTCAATCATCCAGTTCATGCGACATTAGAGTGGTCAGCCTTCGGTTATGATTGTCGTTCACACACAGTCTTTTCACATAGCGGCGAACAAGGTATTCCAGTGAAAGAATTCAGACACTTCATAAACGGTGAATATGTTTCTTCGGCAAGTGGTCACGTCTTTGAAAACCGCAATCCTGTTGATAACAGCCTGATCGGGATGATTTGCGAGGGAGGTCCGGCCGAGGTTGATTCTGCCGTTGCTGCGGCTCGAGCGGCCCTGTCAGGTCCATGGGGCAGTCTTGGCCAGGCGCAGAGAACCGGGTTACTCAACCGGGTGGCCGAGGGAATCGAGGCCCGGTTCGAGGAATTCCTTGCTGCAGAATGTCGTGATACAGGCAAACCCCGTTCGGTGGCATCCAGAATCGATATTCCGCGAGGTGCAGCCAACTTTCGTGCCTTTTCAGAAACGCTGGCCAATCATCCGACTGAAACTTTCAGGATGGACACACCGGACGGACTTGGCGCGCTCAATTATGGTCAGCGCTCTCCCAAGGGTGTCATTGCGGTCATCTGCCCCTGGAATCTGCCTCTGCTGCTGATGACATTCAAAGTCGGGCCTGCACTGGCCTGTGGTAACACCGTGGTGGTGAAACCCTCGGAGGAAACGCCTGCAACGGCCACCTTGCTGGGTGAAGTCATGAACGATTGCGGCGTTCCACCCGGTGTATTCAATGTCGTTCATGGTCTGGGTCCGGAATCAGCCGGTGAGTATCTGACCAGACACGAAGACATCGACGCCATTACGTTCACGGGTGAGACCAGGACAGGCGAAATCATCATGCGTGCGGCATCTGTGGGCTTGCGCAACATTTCCATGGAGTGCGGAGGCAAGAATCCGGCACTGATCTTTGCTGACTGCGATATGGAAAAGGCGGTTGCGGGGACTGTGAGATCCGCTTTCGTCAATACCGGCCAGGTGTGTCTTTGTACCGAACGTGTCTATGTTCAGCGCCCGATTTTTGATGAGTTCGTGCAAAAACTCAAAGAAGGTGCTGAAAAACTCATAATCGGCCAGCCCGAAGATGAAACAGCGGATTTCGGCCCGCTGATCAGCCTGGGTCACCGCGAAAAGGTGCTGTCCTATTTTGGCCTGGCAGAGGAAGAAGGAGCCAGGGTCGTGACCGGCGGTGGTGTGCCGGAAATGGGTGGTGACCTGGACAACGGCGCGTGGATTGAGCCAACCATCTGGACCGGCCTGGATAACAATGCCAGCGTGGTTCGGGAAGAGATTTTCGGACCCTGCTGCCATGTCATGCCATTCGATGATGAGGCAGAGGCCATCGCCCTGGCAAACGATACAAACTATGGGCTGGCAGCGACCGTCTGGACTGAAAGCTCATCACGTGCGACACGTGTTGCCCAGTCTCTGGAGGTTGGCATTGCATGGATCAACACCTGGTTCCTGCGTGACCTGCGAACGGCGTTTGGCGGTGCCAAGCAATCAGGTATTGGTAGAGAGGGTGGTGTGCATGGTCTCGACTTTTACACTGAGCTCAAGAATATCTGCATGAAGCTCTAATCTTCGTCATATGGACTGTCGGCGAACTGGACTGTGATCCACCCATGGTTTAAGTGCGTGCTACTGTTTTGTAAACCCTTTTGTAAAAGCTCATGTCAGAGGCGTGCTATATCACCAGCCCTCACCTGAGTCCGCGGTCCACCGAAAAGATGGTGGACTACCCCCGCGTGTTGCCGCTTGATGGACCCGCGTATACAGGCCGTCCATGGCCTGGATACGCTAATTCGGCTTCCTTGCCGAATTGTCCAGTCGCGTCTGCCCCGCGAGGCGCTGCCAAGGTGATGGCCGGTCATATACCACGCCAGCAGCCGGTGGCTTAAGTGCACCAACCCACTATGGTTTATGGCTTCTTGGAAAACACCAAATCCAATCATGTTTGGCACTGACCTTAGGAAGTGGTTGCAGGGTATTACTTCGCGACCTTCGGCGACATGGACGTCGCCGAAGAGCTACAGGGATGTATTTATGCGTGTCGTGGAGTGATACCCTGCGGCCACTATTTCTTATGTACTGCGCGAATTTTACGGATCGACTAACTCCGCAGCCATTCTCGCGAGTGGTTTGACCAGTCCGCCAATTTGCAGAGCGCGTTCATTGGATGCATTGCCGTCGAGCGCCCGCTTTTTCACACCCTGGAGAATGGCAGCCAGGCGAAAGAAGCTGAACACCAGGTAGAAATTCCAGTTCGGGATGTTACTGATGCCCATGCGTTTGCAATATGACTCGATGTAAGCTGCCTCGGATGGGATGCCAAGCAATTCCCGATCGAGATCTCCGAGGCCAGGAATGATGCTGCCACCTTTCACACGCCACTGCATGCACTGGTAGGCAAGATCTGCAAATGGATGCCCGAGCGTTGACAGTTCCCAGTCCACCAACGCCACCACCCGTGATTCAGTCGGGTGGAAAATCATGTTGTCCAGGCGATAGTCGCCATGTACAAGCGCCACGCGACCGTCGTCTTCGGGCGTATTGGTGGCCAGCCATTCGATAATGGTGTCCATTTCCGGAAGTACCTCGGTTTCGGTGGCGCGGTACTGACCGGTCCATCGACCGACCTGTCGTTCAAAATAGTTGCCGGGTTTACCGAAATCCGAAAGACCTGTGGCCTTGATGTCAACGCTGTGCACAGCCGCCAGCACCCGGTTCATCTCATCGAAGATTTCTCCACGCTCTGAAGATTCCAGTTTCGGAAGAGCAGGGTCCCACATCACCCGGCCTTCAACATATTCCATCAGGAAAAACATGCTGCCGATGATCGAATCATCTTCGCAAAGCAGGTAGGTTGCAGGGACCGGTACAGGGGTTTCCGCGAGCGCGGACATCACCCGGTATTCCCGATCAACGGCGTGTGCAGATTTCAGCAATTTGCCCGGTGGTTTGCGGCGCAGCACATATTTGCCGCTGGCTGCCGTGATCAGGAAAGTCGGGTTTGATTGTCCCTGGGCAAATTTTTCCGCGGTGAGCGGTCCGCTGAAACCACTTAATTTAGATTCCAGGTAGTTCGAAAGGGCTTTGGTGTCAAAATCGAGTTTGATGTCAGTAATTACTCATGCTCAGGATTGATCCGAACACCATCCACCGAATTTGAGACGATTTCGAGGTCAAAATTTGCGGTTCCGTGACGCTTCTTGATCAGCACGTCCTCACCGTCATCACGTTCGATATGAAACAGGTCCCTGGAGAGTTGGGCCTTGAGTCCCTTTACCACAGTCTTTGCGACACCATTTTCACCGGTGTTGTTCTCAACAGCGACCTCGGCAGTGATGGGTTCGCCACCAATCGGGGTCAGCGTGATCACGATGGAGCCATCTGAGTTGGCCTTGCCGCTGAATTGAATACGCCATTTGTTTGACGGGCTGGCATACGCGGTCAGGGCAGTCATGAGGAACGTGAACGCGATTGTGATTTTGAGGCTCCGCACGAAAATATTCTGACTCATCGATTTCTCCGGTGAGGTTCGGGAAGCCGAAAATATAGCAGAATCTCCATGCTTGCTGATGTGAAATGCAATCAATATTTGATAAACAAACACTTGTTTGGTTAAATCATGGTATGAACGCTCAGACAAGTACGCACAAAGCTCTCGATTTCCCGGTCCGGGTATTGGTCACCAAGATTGGCCTTGATGGCCATGACCGCGGCAGTCGGATCGTTGCGGCCTACCTCAGGGATGCCGGAATGGAAGTGATTTATACACCGCCCTGGCAGGAAGTGGAGGCCGTCGCCACGCTTGCGCTGCAGGAAGATGTGGATGTTATTGGATTAAGTTCGCTGGCGACTGATCACCTCATCGTCCCGGACCTGATGGAGCGTCTTCGTGAAGTTGGCATGGGGCATGTCAAAGTCGTGGTCGGAGGGATTGTTCCTGAAAGCGAACACGGGTTGCTGGCAGAAGCAGGAGTGAGCCGTATTTTTCAGCCGGGTGCAAGACGAGACGATATCGTCGATTGTGTTTCTCAACTGGCTGCCCAGGCCCGGTTTGATGCCGACGACCTGGCGGAGGTATGAATTATGAATGATCAGACTGCGCGACAAATGTCACTGCCTGGTTTTGAGACAGCCAGGGAAACCTGGGATTCCGATTACCAGCAGCAAATCGGGACGGACCGGCAAATACATAACCGCTCAGGAATCGAGGTCAGGCCGCTGTACACACCCGACGATTGGGGTAACGACCGGTACATGAATGACCTTGGGTTTCCGGGGCAGGAGCCATATACGCGCGGCATTTACCCCACCATGCACCGCAAGCGGACCTGGACCCAGAGGCAGCTGATTGGGCTTGGCACGCCAGGAGACTACAACCGGCGTGCCCGAAAAATGCTGGAAGCCGGGGCTACTGCGATCAGTTTTATTCCGTGTAACTCCGGGTTCCGTGGCCTGGATTGCGACGAGGTTCCGATGCCGCTTCTGGGCACCTGTGGCACCGTTCTCAACACGGTCGATGATATGGAAGCAGCACTGGCCGAGATCCCGATCGGTGATATATCAACGGCGATGAATGACCCTTCGCCTTTTACCCTGCTGGCCTTTGTGTTGGCAACGGCAAAGCGTCGGGGAATTTCCTGGGATCGCATCAGCGGCACTTCAAACCAGAGTGACTACCTGTCTCACTGCGTGGCCAATCACATGTTTTTCAGGTTGTCTCTGCCGGGCGCGCGGCGTGTGCTGACCGACCACATTGAATTTTGCAATCGACATGTTCCCAGGTGGAATCCGGTATCAGTGGTGGGCCAGCACATGCAGCAGGCCGGCGCCACGCCGGCAGAAGCCATGGCCTTTACGCTTTCTTCCGCCATCCAGTTTGCAGAAGATGCCATCGAGAGCGGCCTTGAGCCGGATAAATTCCTGCCGCGTTTTACATTCTTTTTTGATATTTCGATCAGTTTTTTTGAAGAGATCGCCAAGTTCAGGGCCGGGCGTCGCATCTGGGCACGAATCACCCGGGAGCGGCTGGGTGCCAAGGCGTCGAAGTCGTGTCGGTTCAAGTTTCATGCCCAGACCTCCGGAGTTGATCTGACCATGCAGCAACCGCTGAACAACATTGCCCGGGTCACCGCGCAGGCCATGGCGGGAATTTTTGGAGGACTGCAGTCATTGCATACAGATGCTTACGATGAAGTGGTCTCTGCACCTTGCGAAGAGGCCGCACGAATCGCCGTGGCCACCCAGAACATCCTGCGCGAGGAGGCACGGATGTGTGATGTCATCGATCCGCTCGGTGGATCGTGGTACCTGGAATCCCTCACCAACGACATGGAAGAGGAAATTATCTCGATCATGGATGAGATTGATTCTGCCGGCGGCATGTTCAAAGCGGTCGAGAACGGTATTGTCCAGGAACGCATTGGGCGTTCTGCACTGGCTTTTCAGAACCAGGTGGAATCAGGTGAGCAGAAAATCATCGGGGTAAACAGCTATGAGATTGAAGAAGACTCGTCCCGACTGCTTGAACCCGAGCGCCCCGACCCTGCGGTCATGAAGGCTCATCTCGAGACATTCAGGCAATTCAAGAAGGATCGCAGCCAGGGCGCGGTCCACAAATCTCTGGATGCCCTCGCGCGTTCAACCTCGGACTCATCAGACAACATATTCGGACGGGTGGTGGAGGCAGCCGAGGCCGGCGCCACACATGGAGAGATCGTGGCCTGTCTTCGTGCCGAGCTGGGTTTTGGCCAACCCCTGATCGCGGCCTGATCGCAGCCTGATTGGAATCTGAGTCAGTGAATTCAGACCATTTGTTCGACCAGCTGCGCAGTGGTGATCTCCGGGCTTTGTCACGTGCCATCACGCTGGTCGAGAATCAGAGACCAGGCGCAAAGGAGCTGTTAGAACGGATATCTGAGAACACTTATTCAGTGCCGATACTTGGTTTTACCGGACCGCCCGGGGTGGGCAAGTCCACACTGATCAACGCTTTTGTTACACACCTAAGAACACTGGAAAATCGGGTGGCAGTGGTCAGCGTCGACCCGTCCAGCCCCCTGGGTGGCGGTGCGATTCTGGGTGATCGACTGAGAATGAACCAGCATGCTTCTGATCCTGATGTGTTCATCCGCTCGATTGCCGCGCGAGGACACCTGGGTGGGCTGAGCCCAAATATTTCCGACATCGTCAGCGTGTTGCAGGCAGCAGCCTGGGACCTGATCCTCCTGGAAACCGTCGGGACCGGTCAGTCTGAAGTCGAGATCATCGGCGTTGCAGACGTTTGCCTGGTGGTGAGTTGTCCTGGAATGGGTGACGAGATTCAGGCAATGAAGTCAGGCATTCTCGATATCTCTGATGTGCTTGTGGTGAATAAGGCTGACCTGCCGGAATCAGAAAAAACAGTGCGGTCACTCCAGGGAATGTTAAAGCTGCGCGAACAAAGCCGGCAAAACGTCCCGGTGGTTGAGACGGTAGCAACTGAGGGCAGGGGAATATCGGAGCTGGCCAAGGCTGTTGAAGGGGTCAGAGTAAAAACCAGTGACAGTAAAGGTGGCCACAGCAAGTGAAAGAGCCGAATTGTAGAACAAGACCAGTTTTTACTCTGACCCCATTTATGATGACGGGTCAAGCGGCTTACGCAGCAAATCCACAAACGCTTTGCCAATTTCGGCCGGAGACTGGCCATTGGGCCGGTACCAGATCTGGGACCAGTTGGCTGCACCGATCAGCATCAGTCTCATCAGGCGCTGATCGACATCAGGCGGCAATGTCAGAGCATCGATGTGAGATGCAAAACGGGCCTCATACCTGTCGCGTAAGGCCTTCAGATCGTCTGCCACTTCAGGAACCTGGTCAGGTCGAACAGAAATCAGGACCCGGGCGTAATCGCTCTGGTCAAGGATGGCATCAAGATGAGCGACCAGGGTTGCCTCGACTCGTTTCCATGGATCATTCGAGTCGATTCCCGGTGCCTTTTCGATCCGTTGCAGCATTCGGCCGACACCCTGTTCGTAGACGGCCAGTAACAACTCGTGCTTGGAGGGAAAGTGGTAATACACAGAACCTGGCAGCATCCCCACATCGCCCGAAATCTCGCGGATGGTGGTTTCACGGTAACCTTTCGCGGCAAAATGACTGGCGGCTGCATCCAGCAACTGGTCGAGTCGGCTGTTTCGCTTTTGTTGCTTGGCTTGTGGCACCGCGTGACGTCTCCGGTGAAATATGATCAAGGGCAGAATAACCGAATCCTGCACCCCGGCAAACCAGCAGAGACGGTAAAATTTCAAACATGAATACAAAAAGAGTTCTGTTGAAGGCATGAATACACAATTACCTGAAGGCAATCCAAGAGAACCATTGCCGGTTCCATTGGCGAATGCCAAAGAGCTGGGAATCCATCGGGTGATGGATGAGAACGGCGAACCAAATGGAGACTTGCCGGATCCGGAATTACCACGCGAAGAAATGCGTCACCTGTATGAGACCATGGCGCTGTTGCGAGCCATCGAGGCTCGTGGCTGGAAGCTGCAGCGCTCCGGGCGCATCGCCTTCTGGATTCCGATGCAGGGTCAGGAGGGCTACCAGGTGGGTGCGGTTCACGCGGTCAACAACGATGACTGGGTGTTTCGCGGTCACCGCGAGATGGCAGCGTGGCTGATGCGCGGCGCCTCGCTCAAGAAGCTTTTTGCACAGTTTTTCGGAGCACTGGATGAGCCATTGCAGGGTCGTCGCCTGCCCTGTCTCATCGGCGATCGCAGCATTAACCTGATTTCACCTGCAACCCCGGTTGGGTCATTTCTTCCGCATGCCATGGGCGCCGCCTGGGGCATGAAAATCAAGGGAGAAAAGACGCGTGTACTGTGCTTTTTTGGCGATGGCGGGACTTCGCGAGGAGAATTCCATTCGGCCATGAATTTCGCGGGCATTCATCGTCCGCCAGCCATTTTTATCTGTGCAAACAACAGTTGGGCGGTCACCACACCCCTGGAGTGGCAAACGGCCACGGAGGAATTTGCCAGCAAGGGCGATGCTTACAAGGTTCGCAATCTCCGGATTGACGGAAACGATCCGTTGGCGGCATACGTGGTGACACGCGAGGCACACCAGAATGCCGAGGAATGGGGAACAACGCTGGTTGAGGCCGTGACCTATCGCCTTGGCTTCCACACCTCTTCTGATAATCCCGATCTGTATCGCAAGAAAGCAGAGGATGCCGCCTGGGAAATCTGGGACCCGGTGCGGCGTACCAGGATTTACCTCGAAAACCGCAATTGGTGGTCAGACAACGACGAAGAGATCATGCAGGAGCGTTATGCCGAAGAAATCCAGGCGGCCGTTGACGCTGCTGAGGCCATGGCAGTGCCCGGGCCTGAAGACCAGTTTGACCATCTTTATGCAGAGCTGGACTGGGTTCTTGCAGAGCAGCGTGACCGTCTGGTCAGCGATCTTGCCGAGGGTGAAAGCTGATGGCAAAGATGAACGTCCTGCAGGCGCTTAACGCCGCCATGGCCTGGGAAATGGAACATGATCCGGATGTCATCCTGCTTGGCGAGGATGTGGGCGTGGCTGGTGGCATTTTTCGGGTGACTCGTGGCCTGCAGAACCGTTTTGGACAGGATCGGGTCATCGATACACCGTTGGATGAAAAAGGCATTGCAGCCCATGCCATCGGACTGGCAATGGCTGGAATGAAGCCGGTTGCCGAGATCCAGTTTTCCGGTTTTATCCACGATGCCCATGAGCAAATCATGTTTTGTGGCGCGAAAATGCGCTGGATGACCGGGGGCGAATACTCCGCGCCAATGGTGATTCGTGCGCCTTCTTACGGCGGCATCATGGGCGGTTTCTGGCACTCCCAAAGCATCGAGTCGTATTACATCCATGGTGGTGGAATCAAGATCGTCACGCCCAGTACGCCGGGCGATGCGTACGGTTTGATGCTGGCTGCAATTCGCGATCCCGACCCGGTATTGATGATTGAGCCTGTGCCGCTTTATCGCGCAGCGCCTGAGGAAGTAGAAGACAATGGCGAAGCGCTGCCAATCGGTCCGGGCGAAAAAGTCAGGGAAGGTACTGATGTTTCTGTAGTCACTTATGGGCCATTGCGCCATGACATTCTCAAAGTGGCCGAAGAACTATCTTTAGAGGGAATCGAGGTTGAGCTGCTTGACCTCAAAACCCTCGTTCCATACGACATAGACCTGATTGTGGCGTCAGTAAATTCAACCGGACGCCTGATGATCGTTCATGAAGCCTCGGAAACACTGGGTTTTGGCGCAGAACTGGCCGCCCAGGTGCAAAAACGCTGCTTCGGCTACCTGGAGGCGCCAATTGACCGGATTTGCGCCCCTGATCTTCCTTATTCCTACCGGGTGGGTGATCAATTTTTCAAACCCAATCCGGCAAGAATTCGGGCTGGAATTCGCCGAATCATGGAGTTTTCATTCTGATGTTTGAATTCAAGCTGCCCGATATTGGAGAAGGCCTTCACGAAGCGGAACTGCTTGAGTGGGATGTCAAGGTTGGCGACGCTGTGGCTGAAGGCGACTCGATTGCCCAGGTGAGCACCGACAAGGTCAATGTGGAATTGCCATCGCCACGAGCTGGCGTGATTGCAGAATTGCCATGGAATCCAGGTGATGTGATACCTGTCGGTGAGGTAATTGCTCGAATCGATGATGGTAAAAAGTCCGCACCAGAACCAAACGAAATTGATGACTCAGGAGTTTCCAAAGAGTCGCCTTCATCGCCAAAGCGGGAAGAGCGCAAACCCGTCAAGGCGCCACCGGTTGTGCGTCGATATGCTGCTGAAAAGGGTGTCGACCTTTCGATGGTGACAGCATCTGGCGCTGGCGGAATGATCAGTAAGGTGGATGTTGATGCGCATTTGGCTGGTGAGTCTGAGCAAGACAAGCCGGATATCGAAGGCGTTACTCGCAAAGTGTTATCCGGGCCGCGCCTGGCCGCAGCAAAGCGGCTGGAGGAATCGTGGCGAACGCTTGCAACCACGGCGATTACTTTCGAAGTGAATGCCGATCACCTTTCGAAACTGGTTGAATCCAGTGATGGAGCAGCAACGCCCCTGTCAGTAGTGGCTGAGTGTCTTTGCAGAGCCGTGGAACAACATCCTGATATCAACGCGACTGTTGATGAGGCATCGCGTGCGCTGGATATTCATGAGGGGATTCATCTAGGCATCGCAGTAGACAGTCCCGACGGACTGCTGGTGCCGGTGATTCGAAATGCTGCAGAAAAAACTGCTGTCGAATTGGCGGAGAAAATTTCCCGCGTCGCGGAACAGGCAAGGGCAGGGCAACTGGCTGTTTCAGATTTCCAGGGAAGCACATTCACAATCTCAAGCACCGGTAGCATCGAGCAAGCCACCATCACATCGACAACACCAGTGATCAACTACCCCAATGTGGCCACCCTTTGGATGTCACGCATCAACCAACGGCCACGCGTGATTAACGGCGAATTGGGAGTCGGCCCGGTCATGAATTGTACCCTGGCCTTTGATCATCGCTTCATCCAGGGCGCTGATGCCACCCGGTTTATAAATACTCTGACCCGGTTACTCAATCCGCAGTTGGAGAAGCGATGACCGCATGGGCCATGACGGAATTATTTGAAACGGGCCGCAGCGTCACTGATTGAATGACTCAGGTTATCCCAGGCTTCCTCGACACCCAGCTTGATATCGTCCCAGGCCTCATTGCTGGCACCCTTGAGTTCCTCGAGTTTTGACTGCGCTGCTGCCTGTTTCGACTTGAGTTCCTGAAGTTGCTCATTGTATTCAATTTTGGCATCTGCACTTGCCTGCGAGGCCTTGGCTTCAAGTTGTTTAATTTTAGCCTGCCACTCGTTGAGTTGAGCTTCAAGTTTTTGCTGGTAAGCGTTTCTTTCACTCATCATTTTTCCTCGTATTCGAACTGTACATAAACGTTAACGGACTGCCGATATTCGTTCTTTAACATATGTTGAATATGAGAATCCCGAGACCCAATGTGATCTTTACTTTGCCCTATTCAATCGCTGCAAGGGTTGACTCCGGCACGCAGGAGTTCTTCAGGTATCCACGCTCGAATCGGGCCTGTAAAGCCAGGCGCCTGATGTCCAGAATCTGAACACCTCCTTCTCGCAATTCCACAGATTCCTCCTTGAGGAGTTTTTTGAATGAACGATTGGCGTGCACATGGCTCATGCCGAGTGCATCAGCAATCACTACCTGAGTCAACGGCAGATGACAGGACTCATTACCTTCAAATCCTGCCTGACGAAGGCGAAAATGTAATTCAACAAACAGGTGTGCCATCCGTTCGGCTGCCTGACGCCGACCAAGACGGGTGACATGCTCATTCAGCATGCGTTCGGACTGGCCGGCACACCAACTCATTGCCAGCGACAGGCGGGGACGAGTTGAAAGCGCTTCTGCGAGTTGACCGGAAGAGCAGAAATTCACATCGAGTTTCGTCAGCGCTTCCACTCCATAGTCGGAATGTTCAAACATCAATGAATAAAAGCCGATGACATCGCCTGGCACAAGAAAGTTGAGTATCTGGCGGCGACCATCTCGAAAACTCTTGTAGCGGTAGGCCCAACCCGAATCGATGATCCGTACCCTGCTCATCTCCTGCTCTTCAACCACCAGTAGTTCTCCGGCAGCAGACTCTTCTGTGCGGGAAAATATATTCTGAATTTCTGCCAGCTCCTCAGAACTGAGAAAATTCAGGTGGGTAAGGCGCTGGTGAAAAGCGGATTCGGTCATGTTGAAAGATGATCCCTGGCTGCTGCGAATTCTACAGCAACCTGTCACCGTACAGGGTTCGCGGCCAATCGGTTAACGCTGAGAATTGATGGCAATGGTCAACCTGTTAAAGACCCTGGCGGAAAATCTCGACCCGAAACAGGAAAAACAGGGATTTCAACTGCTTAACATTGAATGTAGATGTAACCCTTTCGGATGTCTAAAAATCCGTAATAATTTTCGGGTACACTTCACGGCGCAAGCAAGGACAATCTGCTTCGCAAAATCTGCACAGGGAAAACGCCGGGCCATTCGGGAGAAGCGGTCCTAACTGGTTTTATCTTGGAGTAAACATGAAATCAAAATTGTCGCGGTCAGGCTGCAAATTGGCTGTAAACCCATCCCACACACGCTTTACCCATCCTGAACACTGGCTCTGCCTTATCTTTATTGTCCTGTTGGCATTTACGACTTCTGCATCAGCACAAGTCGTGATTAACGAAATCCGTATTGATCAACCAAGTACAGACAATGACGAATATTTTGAACTGGCGGGTACGGACAGTCTCAATGATCTCAGCTACATCGTCATCGGTGACGGATCCGGCGGCAGCGGAACAATCGAGTCTGTTACAAGCCTGGCAGGCCAATCGGCTGTTGGGGGGTTTTTCGTCGCAGCAGAGGGTTCGTTCACATTAGGCACGGCCAATCTGACCACCTCGCTTAATTTTGAAAACGGCGACAACGTGACGCACTTGCTGGTCAGTAATTTCTCTGGCTCCAACGGAGATGACGTGGATACAAATGACGATGGGACGCTGGATGTGACTCCGTGGAGCGCCATTGTCGATTGTGTTGCCCTGGTTGAAACCCTGGGTTCGGGTAATCAAGTTTACTGTGCCACCCAGGTTGGTCCGGATGGAAGTTTTTTACCTGCCCATGTGAAACTTTGCCCCGGAGGGTGGGAGATTGGTGCGTTTGACCCTGTTGGTGGTAGCGACACCCCGGGTGCAACCAACGCCTGCAGTGGAGTCGAAATAGCGCCAAGCATCGTCAGCACCAACCCCCTTGATGGTGCAACCGGCGTGGCGATTGATGCAGACATCGAGATCACTTTCAGTGAAGCCGTCATGGTTGTGGGCAGTTGGTTCAACATCGAATGCGATGTCAGTGGTACGCACACAGCAGTTACTTCCGGCGGACCCGTGACTTTCACGCTGAATCCTGACACCGATTACGTTCTTAATGAAGTATGCACGGTAGACGTGTTCGCCGCGGGTGTCAGCGATGTAGACACCGATGATCCGCCGGATAATATGGAGGCGGATTACCAGTTCAGCTTTGATACCGTTCCTGCGGTAGTACCGGACATCGTGATCAATGAATTTCAGGCGGATCCGGCAGGCGATCTTACCGGTGATGCCAATGGCGATGGTGTTCGTGATGCCACCCAGGATGAATTTGTCGAGATTGTAAATGCCAGTGGCGGTGACCTTGATGTCTCTGGCTGGGTTCTCTCGGATGGCTTCGGCCCCAGGCATGTTTTTCCAGCGGGCAGCGTCATTGCAGACGGTTGCTCTGCGGTCGTTTTCGGCGGTGGCACACCCACCGGAAGCTTCGGAAACAGCCTTGTGCAGACCGCTTCAGATGGAGCGCTGGGACTCAACAATGGTGGTGACACCATTACTTTGAACGATGGAGTTTCAGATGTTGCCAGCGTCAGCTATGGGGGCGAAGGTGGTAACAACCAGTCGCTCACCCTTGATCCGGATATCACCGGGCTTAGCTATGTTCAGCATAGCTCGGTCCCTGATGCCAACGGTGCGCTTTTTTCACCGGGCACCAAAATCGATGGCAGCAATTTCGATGGATGTCCGTCGTCGTGGGTAATAAACGAGTTTCTGGCCGACCCGGCCGGCGATATCACTGGTGATGCCAATGGTGATGGAGAGCGCGATGGCAGTGAGGACGAATTTGTAGAGATCGTCAATGGCAGTGCGCAGGACATGGATATATCCGGTTGGCGAATATTGGACGCCGTTGGCGTACGCCATACTTTCCCAACTGGTTCGGTTGTGCTGAGTGGTTGTTCTGTGACTGTCTTCGGCGGTGGTACACCCACCGGCATGTTTGGTGGCAGCCTGGTACAAACCGCATCGAGTGGCTTCCTGGGTTTTAACAACGGCGGCGATTCAGTCATTCTGGATGATGGTACCAATGTCATTACGAGTACGTCTTACGGCAGTGAGGGTGGCGATAACCAGTCGCTGACCCTGGACCCGGATGTCACTGGTAGTGCATACACAAAACACAGCGTTGCGTCTGGCTCAGGCGGATCATTGTTCTCTCCCGGTACTAAAATCAATGGTGACCAGTTTGATGGTTGCCCGGTCACCGCAGCAATTTTCGAGATTCAGGGTGCTGGTTCAACCAGTCCGTTTGTTGGCAACCTGGTGACGACCCTGGGCAACACGGTGACAGCCGTGGGGCCTGAAGGCTTCTTCATGCAGTCGCCCGATGCGAGCGCTGACGCAGACCCGAATACCTCAGAAGGTATCTACGTGTTCACCGATACCGCTCCAGCAGTTGCGGTCGGTGACAATGTTGATGTCACCGGGGAAGTGGTCGAATTCTTCGATTTCACCCAGTTCGGCGCCTCATCCGTTGTGACCGTGGTGAGTTCAGGCAATCCGCTGCCGACCGCGGTTGTGTTCAATGAAACCGTACCTTCACCTGACCCAATGACACCAAGTTGTGCCATTGAGTACGAATGCTATGAAGGCATGCTGATCGAGCTGCCGGCTGCTGTTGTGACCGGACCGAACCAGGGCTTTGGCTCTGATCCGATCGCGGAAATTTACGTGACAGCTGGTGCCGAGAGAACCTATCGGGAACCTGGAATCGAATTCCCCGGATTGCCCGGTTTGCCCGAATGGGACGGTAATCCTGAGGTGTTCGAGATCGACCCGGACAAGCTCGGGCTGCCCAATCAGCTGATCACTGCAGGATCGACAGTCTCTGCCACCGGAGCCCTGGGATATGAGTTTGGTGGTTACGAGATCTGGGCAACCAGCCTGACCGCCGATGTGGCACCGGTCATCATGCCGGTTCGTGAACGCGAAGCTGGTGAGATGACAGTAGGTGCACTCAACATGTTCCGCTTGTTCAATGATGTTGACGATGGCAACGGCGATAACGTGGTTTCCACTGAAGAGTACATGGTCCGGCTGGCCAAACTCAGTGATTACGTTCGTAACCTGATGGATGCGCCGGACATTCTCGCGGTGAGTGAAGTTGAGAGACTGGCTGTTTTGCAGGATCTTGCTGACACCATCAATGTCGACGATCCCACCATCAACTACACGCCTTACCTCGAAGAAGGCAATGACGTGGGTGGCATTGATGTTGGCTTCCTGGTGCTGGATACCGTGATGGTTGATTCAGTCACCCAGCTCGGCAAGGATGAAATTCTCGACTTCGACATGTCGCTGTTGAATGACCGTCCGCCATTGTTACTGGAAGGGCGCCAGGTTGCCGATGGAAGCGATTTCCCGATAGCAGTCATGGCCATTCACGGTCGCTCTTTAAACAATGTGGATAACCCGTCCAGTGGCGAGAGAGTTCGGCAAAAACGCCTGGAACAGGCACAGTACGTTGCCCAACAGGTCCAGTTGCTGCAGGACACCAACCCCGACATCAACCTGGTGGTTACCGGCGATTTCAATGCTTTTGAATTCACCGATGGTTATGTCGATGTGACCGGACACATGAAAGGTGTGTTCACACCGGAAGACAACCTGGTGTGCGATACCAACCCGTGTACTGATTATGTCCTGCCAGACCTGATTAACCAGGTACTGATGGTCCCTGCTGAAGAGCGTTACTCGTTCATTTTCCGGGGTAATGCCCAGGTACTGGATCATGCGCTCACTAGCGAAGGCCTCGATGAACTGGTGCGTGACTTCCAGTTCGTACGTGGTAACGCCGATGTTGCTGCCATCCTGATCGAGGATCCGGCCACGCCATTGCGCTCTTCAGATCATGACGGCCTGGTGTTGTTCCTTGAAAAAGACAGCGACGGCGATGGCGTGACTGATGGGCAGGATTTCTGTCCCGGCACCATGATTCCGGAAGCTGCTCCGACCGTGAGGCTGGGCGTCAATAACTTTGCACTCGTGGATGATGACCGACTCTTCGATACCAAAGCGCCACCGAAAGGCGGGCCTGGTGATGAGTTCGACATCTTCGACACAGCCGGATGCTCCTGTGAGCAAATTGTTGTGGAAGCGGGTCTGGGTGTTGGTCACCTGCGCTTCGGCTGCAGTGTTGGTGAGATGAGGGACTGGGTTGAATTTGTGAACCAGCCCTGAGTCCGGAGTACCTTTGTAAATCTGAAAACCCCGCCTTTTGGCGGGGTTTTTTGTTAGTACCCTCTTCACTCTGACCTCCGACTCTTACGTCCCAACATGTTATGTTGATGGGACAAACAGCACGTTTGAGCAAGTTTTTTCGTTTTGGCGCTGTCAGCATGTGGCTGGTGCCAGGTTTGGAATTGCTATGAAAGCCATTTATTTTGAAGAACCAGCAGATCAGTTTTCATGTGTTGAGCGCGCCTGGCGCGACCGTCTCGACGACGTCGGTGGACAGGCCATCTTTCTGCGCAGCCGCCGTGGGCGCTGGTCAGGAAAACCAGGTAGCTGGTCGATCAAGTACCTGATTTCGGGGCGGGCAGCCTTCTGTTTGGAAGGGCAATGGTGCGACATCTTTGAAGGGTTCTGTTTTGTGGTGCCAGAGCAGGTTGCTTACCGCTCAGTTCTGCACAGCGGCAGGGCAGTCAGCATATTTGGGCGCCCGCTTGCCAAAGCTGAGACTGAACCTGAATTGTCCGTCTGGGGCGTTTTCGAACTCACGGGTAAAGAGCGAAAGGCCGTGTCAGGATCTCTGGCCGCTTTGGAGGAGCGCAGTAGCCAGGGCCTGTCGACCGATCCTGACCAGGGATCACAAATCCAGGTTGATCGACCATTTCCCGCACCGCAATCCTGGCGGAAGACCAGGTTGGCTGTCAGGCGCTGGCTTCGGCAGGGCCCGGCGAGAGTCCGGTCTGCACAGCGTCTGCTCAATGCGCGTCATTTTCTGACCGCCCGGTTTCGTGAGCACGATGTCTGCACGAAGGCGGCGAATCAGGCCAATATGACCAGAAGCCATTTTTCCAGGGAGTTCTCAAAATTATTCGGCAAGTCACCGCGCCAGCACCTGATCGATTATCGCACCAATGTGGCCTGCCAATTGCTGGCTTCCGGACGCTTGAAAGTGGAGCAGGTTGCAGCACAACTGGGCTACAACCATGCAAGCTCACTCAACCACTTGTTTCAACGCAAGGAAATGACCAGCCCCGGAAATCACCGCTTCAATCTAAGGCCTGATGATTCCAGGTGAGCTGATAGACCCACCAGCGCTGACCATCGTATAGACACTGGATGCTGTTGACGCCACTCAGGATCAGTTCACCCGCAGCCGGATCATGTTTGGCTTCATATTCACTGAGGATGTGTGCAAAGGGCGGGCAGAGCACCGTCTGAGCTTTTGTTTCATATTCATAGAAATCTGTGGATTCGAGAAATTCACGTGTGTTTTCCACATATTCCTCAATGTTCATGATTTGGCGCCACGGTTGACCTTGCTCATCAAGCCCCATGCGAATCAGACGGGCATCCGGTGCAAAAACCAGCTGCTGCAATTTCATATCGATTCCACGCTCCGGGCCGGAAACTGCCTTGTACATTTCCCTGACCACCGATTCGGGAGTGGAAAATGGTTGGCTGGTTTCAGAAGAACTATGATTCATGGGCTCATTCCTGATGACACGGTGGATGAGAACAGTATATGGATTTCGGCTTGGCTGACCTGCTTAATTGTGCTCGATGACTGGCTGTTGAATGACGGCATCCACCAGCTGAGCACAACCGAGCAACTTTGCAAGCGATTCAAAATGGAAAATCGGGATATCGCCTGAATGATGGAGGTTCCCGTGAATTTTATGCTGACCCTGTTGAGTCTGGGCCTTGCGGTCTCAACGCCCACCCCGGAGGCCGCCAAAGCATTCGTTGAAGCCGTCGAGCAAGAGTCTCAGCAAGACTATGTCGATGATGCCCGCCTGGCATGGATCAATGCCACCTACATCACGATCGACAGCCAGGCACTGCTTGCCAAAGCCAGCGAAGAGTCTCAGCAGAAATCGTTGGAATGGGCACGGGAAGCCGCCCATTATCTCCGGATCGAAGATCAACTGGATTTTGATACCCGTCGTAAGCTCAATTTCCTGGCACAGAGTTTTATCAGCCCGCCACCAGATGATCCTGAACTCCTGGCTGAAAAAGCCAGGCTCCAGGTGGAAATTCCAGCTGAATACTCTCGTTACCATTATTGCCGGTCTGACGACGACTGCATGGATTTTGAAACCCTGAACAACACCATGGGGACCAGTCGGGATCCCGAGGAGTTGCTGGAACTCTGGCTGGGCTGGAGAGAAGTTTCACCGCCTTTCCTGAATCGATATCAACGCCTGATCGAGTTAATGAACACCGGGGCACGAGATCTGGGCTTTTCTGATGCAGGTGAATTGTGGCGTTCCGGATATGACATGGAACCCGATGCTTTTGCAGCGGAACTCGATCGCCTGGTTGGGCAGATTTCCCCATTGTACGAAGCCCTTCACTGTCACGTCAGGGCAAAATTAAACGAGTTCTATGGTGATGAGGTCGCACCAGCCAGTGGGCCAATTCCAGCCCACTTGTTAGGCAATATCTGGGCCCAGACCTGGAGCAATGTATACCCTCTGATAGGCGTTACCGAATCCGGAACCGTGGACATCACCGAGGAAATTCTTGATAGAGAGCTTTCTGAAACTGAGATGGTCCGTATCGCTGAAGACTTCTTCGTGTCCATGGGATTTGATCGGTTACCGGAAACCTTCTGGGAGCGATCACTTTTTCTGCGACCGGAAGATCGCAATGTTGTCTGCTATGCAAGCGCCTGGAATGTCGATGCTGAAGAAGATGTGCGGCTCAAGATGTGCATCCAGCGAAACGCGGAGGATTTCAATACGCTGCATCATGAACTGGGGCACAACTATTATCAGCTGGCTTACAACGACCAGGATTTCTTCTACAGGGCCAGTGCCAATGACGGCTTCCACGAAGCAGTCGGAGACACCCTGGCGCTTTCAGTCACACCGGAGTATTTCAGGCAACTTGGCTGGATGGATGAATCACAGCAGTCGGATGACATTGCCCTGTTACTCAAGTCTGCCCTGGACTACGTTGCACTGGTGCCCTGGACTTACGTGGTTGATCAATGGCGCTGGGACGTGTTCAGCGGTGAAACTTCACCAGAGGAATACAACACTGCCTGGTGGGATCTTCGGTTGAAATACCAGGGAATTGCCCCGCCAGTTGAGCGTGGTAACGAATACTTCGATGCTGGTGCGAAATATCACGTTCCGGCCTCGGTGCCTTATAACCGATACTTCCTGGCCCGAATTCTTCAGTTCCAGTTTCACCGCGCGCTCTGCGAGGAAAGTGGCTATGAAGGGCCGCTTCATCTTTGCTCGATCTACGGCAGCAAGGCAGCAGGCGAGAAACTGGCAGACATGATGGAGATGGGTATCAGCAGGCCGTGGCCCGAGGCCCTTGAAGTCATTTCAGGAACCTCGCAGATGGATGCCACGGCCATGGCCGATTACTACGCACCCCTGAAAGAATGGCTGGATGAGCAAAATGCCGGTCGTGAGTGTGGCTGGTGAGCCAGATTCGGCACTTGAATACATTCGTAGGCACTCCGGCTTACCTCCTGCGGGTGTGAATCTGAAACCTGATCAGATTTGGTGTAGAAAAAGCCCTGTTTTTGCTTGCAGGGCTTTTTTATTGACCACGATCATGGCCAGGATGCGCCGTTAGCCAACAAAAAACGCTGGCAAACTCAAGAGCACAGGAAATGCGCGATCTTCCCCATCATTAAGTGGTCAGCGCGGAAAGCGTTCAGCAAGGAGAGGTCACCGTCAACAGCACTGGCCCGGAGACAATTCCTTCCATGCCTCCCGCTGAATCTGATGGACCGGGCCCCTGGTTTTGCCCCATTCTTCAGGTGACACTGGCACCGCCCTGTAAGTCACCTGGCTTATTGGCATAATTCGTCAATGACTATTGTCTATTTACTGGCCTCGATCCAGGCTTTGTTCCTGGCAGCATTGCTTGCCGCCAAGTCCGATAAAGAATTGGCTGATAGGGTCTTGATGGTGTGGCTTACCGGCATTGGACTGCATACTGGCATCTATTTTTTGGTAGCTGAATTCAGTTTTACCAATTCGCTCGTGTTGAATCTCAATGCCGGATTCCCTTTTTTGCAAGGCCCCTTCCTGTTGACCTACATACAGGCCCTGGTTGGAAAGCGCAGCCGTTTCACGGGGTTGGATATTCTTCACTTGCTGCCGTTCCTGCTGTTTTCGGCCTACATGGTCTGGTTGCAGTCGTCCGGTACACACATGGCCGGTCCCGGGCATGGTGAGCAACAGGTTTTGATTAACCTGTTTTCAGTCAGCTGGTTTCTGACCCTTGCGTTGTTTATCTCGGCACCGGTTTATATCGCGTGGTCTTTGTTGCTGATGCATCACGCCACTGTTGCGCTGGGCGAACCGGAAATGCCGCTGAAGTTTCGCTGGATTCGCTACTGCATCGCCGGGTTGGGCATCATCTGGATTGCGACCGTGCTGCAGTTTATTGTGACTCGGTTAACAGGCATCGTCATGGGACCTCACCTGGTATTTGGGGCGCTGACATTGTTTGTTTATGGTCTGGGTTACCTTGGTTTAACCCGGACTTCGGTTTTTCGCGAACCCGAGATGGTGGTGTTGCGCCAGTCCATGCAGCCCAAGTACAGGAAATCTGGTCTCGGTCCCGAGGAGGCGAAGACGTTGCATCAGGATTTGACGGCGTTCATGGATTCAGAGACCCCCTGGCTGGATGGTGATTTATCGCTGCAAGGCCTGGCCGAGGCAGTTGGTATGAGTCCGAATAACCTTTCTCAGGTGATCAACGATGTCGAAAAGCAGTCTTTTCGCGACTTCATCAATGCTCGCCGAATCGAAGGCGCGTGCCAGCGACTGGACCAGTCACCTCATGCCAATTTGCTGGAGTTGGCCCTTTCCTGTGGTTTCAATTCGAAATCATCGTTCAATCGGGCATTCAAAAAATTCACGGGCAAGACGCCATCACAGTACATCAAGGGCTGCTAACCAGTCTGCGCAAGGTTGCGACAGGTGTCATCCTGCACGATGACACGATTTACCGGTATTGAGTGGCTAAGTTGACTGCACCTAATTTAAGGAGCAGGTCAGTGAAAAATTTTATCCTTGTACCAATGCTTTTCGTTCTTGCCATGCCAGTTATGGCTTTTGATGAGGAATCCGATGTTTCGGTGATTCCTTTCAAGCTGGCTGGGCGCCTCATCATTGCAGAAGCAACAGTGAATGGGGTTAGCGGCAATTACCTGGTTGATTCAGGCGCACCAGTCATCATGCTGAACAAGAGGTTTTTCACTGGCGGCGAGGTAGTGACGAAACCCCTGAATCACCCTATGCCAATCGGAGTGGGCGGAGCGATGACGGAGGTTGAGGCAGCCAATGACCTGACGTTTTCCTGGGGAAATATCGAACTGCTGGGACAACGGGCCCTGGTTGCTGACCTGTCACACCTGGAAAAAAATGTTGGTGAGACAATCGTTGGGCTAATCGGGTTCGAGACACTCCAGCCTTTCGAAATCCACTTCGATTATGTGCGCAAGGAACTGACCCTGCTGCGATTGGACGAGCATGGCACACCCCTGGTGACGGTGAAAGACAGTGAGCCGGCGCGGGTCATCGAGATGGGTATGGTAGGGCATATGCCCGTCATTCCGGTTCAAATTGGTGGTCAGGAACTCAGGATGAGCATTGATTCAGGCGCCGAAGGATCAATGATCATGAAGCGCTGGCAGGATCAGCTGGACGGTGAATTCGAATTCCTGCGCACCGATGTGATGCGTGGTGCGGACCGAAATGAGCAGATTGGAAACGTGGTTCGCTTTGATCTCATGAATCTTGATGGATTAAATTACGAGAACCTGACTTTTAGATTCAATGATATTGGCGGAAGCCAGGGCCATCCCATGCCCATTGACGGACTGTTGGGTTACGAATTCCTGGCTGCCCGCCCAACCGCGATCAACTTTCTTGCCCGGCAGGTCAAGCTATGGCCGACCAGGCCCTGAGCCTGCTGCAGGTAAACCAATGTATGTGCAGATAGACCGCACTGGGTGTTTCACATTTTCTTTTCAGTGACCTCGCGATAATTTGCAGCATGAATAAGCCCGCAAATTCGTTCAAGACCTGTGCTCGTTGTGGCCGTGTGATGACATGGCGCCGCAAGTGGGCTCATCAGTGGGAGCAGATTCGCTACTGCAGTAAACGCTGCAGTCGCGCTCGCCTGCGTCAAACTGATCACCTGCTGGAAAAGGCAATTTTCTCGCTGCTGTGCAGCCGGTCCGGCACGATTTGTCCATCGGAAGCGGCCAGGGTGGTCGCTCCCGAAAACTGGCGCGATCTGATGGAACCAGCACGCTGTGCAGGTCGACGAATGGCCGCTCGTGGAGAAGTGGTATTCAAGCAGTCGGGAAAAACGGTAGACCCTTCTGAATTCAAAGGTTTGGTCCGGCTGGACCAGGGTCCAAAGTTTCATGAGGCGAACCCCGGTGACGTCTGACACGATTCCAGCCGCTGCTGCCTGGTTGGGTTATGCCGGTATTATTCCTTTCGCCCTGCTGGCTGTCTTTCATGTGCTAGGTCTTACCCCGGGTGGTATCGAGCCACTGAATGGGTTTCTGATTTACAGTGCTGTCATTCTCTCGTTCCTTGGTGGAATTCGATGGGGCGCCCTGGCACGTTCGAATACCATTCATATGACCGGCCTGATTATGTCCGTTCTTCCCAGTTTGTGGGCCCTTTTTGTCGTCTGGCTGGCTCCTGCAGGGCTGGCTGTCTGGTTGATGGCAGCAGGCTACGCGTTCATGGGTATTCTGGACTGTGGATGGCCCGCCAACGGCATTGCGCCCTGGATGCGGCGACTCAGGGCTCGTCTCAGCGTGGCCGTGGTCGCCTGTCACCTTGTTGTCGCACTGGCTTAACAGTTCAAATCGGACACCAGGAGTTAATGCGGATTCGCCTCGGGGACCATCGACTGATTCGCTGACCCCCGATGCTCATTCCAGGAATCCTGGAATTTACTTTTAAGCTTTTGTCTTGACCCTGATCATGGTCATAATCACAGCAAAGGCCAACAATAAAGCCTGACAATCGGAAGGGAACATAACATGCACGATTTTCCACATCATTACGTGGTCAGCGCGGAAAGTAATCAGCAGGGAGAGGTCACCGTCAAAAGCGACGGCCTGGAGACCATTCCCACCATGCCACCTGCTGAATTTGGCGGTCCGGGTGATCTTTGGTCACCCGAAACCTTACTGGTCGCATCAGTCGCAAACTGCCTTATCCTGACGTTTCGGGCTGTGGCCCGGGCTAATCGCTTTGAATGGAACTCAATCAGTTGCGAAGTGGAAGGTGTGCTTGACCGGGTGGAGCGCAGCATGCGGTTTACTGAATATCACGTACGGGTGACGCTGCATGTCCCGGGCGACAGCGATGTCGAAAAGGCCGAGAGACTGGTGCAGCGATCCGAGCATGGCTGCCTGATTACCCAGTCTCTCAATGGCGACACCCATCTGACCACAGAGGTGGTTGTGGCTGCCTGAGGCTAACTGAGGCTGACAGGCACCTTCAAAAGGAAATTAACCAGGTTTCAGGCCCCACATCCGGACAACTGGCGGTACAATTCCTTCCCATGAGCAGTCAGACCAAACCGGGGAAGATCTCGGTCGCACCGATGATGGACTGGACCGACCGCCATTGCCGGTATTTCCACCGATTGCTGGCGCCTTCAGCCCACTTGTACACCGAAATGGTCACCACCGGTGCGATCCTTCATGGTGACCGTGAGCGATTACTGAATTTCAACCAGACGGAACACCCCGTCGCGCTTCAGTTGGGCGGCAGTGAGCCATCGGACCTGGCGGAATGTGCTCGCATAGGCGCTGAATGGGGCTACGACGAGATCAATCTAAACGTGGGATGTCCATCCGACCGTGTCCAGAAGGGCCGATTTGGTGCCTGCCTGATGAAGGAACCGGAACTGGTTCGTGATTGCATTGCAGCAATGCGCGATGCAGTGGACGTTCCTGTCACGGTTAAGACCCGCCTTGGCGTTGATGACCTGTATTCCTACGAATATTTTCTCGGATTCATCGACACAGTGGCGGAATCGGGATGCCATCAGTTCGTTGTGCATGCCCGCAAGGCCTGGTTGTCAGGTCTCAGCCCAAAGGAAAATCGCGATGTGCCAGAACTGCGTCCGGACTGGGTAATGCAGCTTCGCCAGGAGCGTCCCGATCTTGAGCTGGTGATCAATGGTGGCGTTCGCGATGTTGAATCCGTTAAGGGTTACCTGGAAAAACTGGATGGCGTCATGCTGGGCCGTGCGGCCTACCAGAATCCATGGATTCTGGCCGAGTGCGAAGCTTCGGTTTACGGAACACCGCTTCCTGATCGGGAGACAGTCATACACAAGCTCACTGATTACATCCGGGTAAAAACGGCCCAGGGTGTTTTTGTCAAACACATCAGTCGCCACGTGCTTGGTTTGTTCCAGGGTCTTCCCGGTGCGAGGGTTTGGCGCAGGTACATCAGTGAAAATGCGCATCTCGATGGCAGCAATTCCGAGCTGCTGCTCGAGGCGCTTGAACGTATGCCGAAAACCGGAAGATTTGTTCCTTCACCTGTTCAGGACACGGTAAAGGCCTGAGACGAGCGATTAACCCGGTGGCGCAAAAAGGTCGAGGTCGGGTGCGCTGTTTGCTGCTTCCAGAGAGACCATTTCGTATCGGACCAGTCCGTCACTGGTTGTTGCCCAGTTTGGCACCCAGAGGTTCCCAAACCGTTGCATGGGACCGAAAACATACTGGTACTGCGTGGTGGCCCAGACCATGGGTTCTTTGCGCGCATTCAGAACAATCCAGCCACCCGGTTCGCCGTCTGTGTAGTGAAATACCAGCGCAGGGGCCGGTGGGAAGTCCGGAATGGTAGCGAAATTGATATTCAAATCAGGGTCATTTCTGGAAATGGCTCGAGCCAGCCGATAGATATTGAAGGGACCTCTTGCGATTGCGTTGGCCAGTTGTTCTTCCGTTCCCTGGCTGAATTCCCCGTCCGAAATCTGCCAGTAGCCATGCTCCGGACTGTAAGCCCGTATTCGATCGTATGTTTCACTCTTCATGGTGACGTACGAGCGAATGTCGGCAAGGTCAAGAATCTCATGCTCGATGTAGCGTTCATAGCGATTAACAAAGTCCCATTCGTGCACGAAGTGCAGCTTGTCGATGTGCTTCCAGAGTTCAACACCGCCCATGGTTTCAACCATGGCAACGGCGTCGGCGATGGCATCCGGATCGCCTGATAATCCATCGTCATTGGCTGAGCTCACTTGCAGATGAAGAATAAACAGGCAAAACCATGCGGCTTTAAGAGGTTTTGAAAACATTGTCAGGTCACCAGGCTTGATTGAGTCGATTGATTTTTAAACAATCATTCGGGCTGTCGTAGGCCTTTGCGATGAAAGCATTGTGAATTCGGATGAAAATCCTGAAAAGCCCGAGGTGTGATTTCAAATGCACAGTGGAAGACCCGTCCGGGCCACTCAACCATCAGCTGTTATTCTGCGACACAGGTTGATTGTTTTTGCCTGAGGAACTTGCGAACTGCCGGGTCACGCTCCAGTCCAATGGCCACCTGGTAAGCATGGGATGCTTGTCCAAAATCACCCTGCCTGGTCAATAGTTCGGCTCGCATGGCCCAATAAGGCTGGTATTCAGTCATCTGCCTGTTTTCGGCCAGTTCATCCAGGATCGCAAGCGCTGCATTATTTCCCTCGACTTCTGCCACAGCCAAGGTTCTGTTAACTCCCACCACCGGCGATTGGGTGAGTTCATACAAGGCATCGTAAAGGTCCTTTATTACCGGCCAGTTGTTTATCCCCTTGAGGCGGCCCACTACATGGGCGGACTGCAGCGCAGCCTCGATCTGGAAACGCCCGATTTTTCCAGGGGTCCTTGCCTGTTTCAGAACCGTTTCTGCCTTGTTGATCAGGACGCTGTCCCACAAGTCCGGATCCTGCTCGTTCAGAGGAACGTACGCCCCATCATTTGAACGGCGAGCAGATCGCCGTGCTTCGGTATGCAGCATCAATGCAAGCAGTCCAAGGGCTTCCGGTTGGTCTGGCATGAGTTCACAAATCATGCTTACCAGGAACAATGCTTCGCTGGTCAGTCCACGGCGTGTCATATCAGTCCCGGCCGGGTCATTCCAGCCCTCGGAATAAGATGCGTAGATGGCATCAAGCACGGTATCCAGTCGCTGTGGAAGTTCCTTTTTATCGGGTACCTGGAACGGGATACCAGCCTGGCGTAACTTGTTTTTCGCCCTGACCAACCGTTGATTCATTGTGGAAGGAGCGATCAGGAATGCAGAAGCGATGGTAGCGGCCTTGAGCCCCAGGATGACCTGCAGCATCAGGGGTGCGCGAATGCCTGGTTCGATTGCCGGGTGGGTGCAGGCGAAAAGCAGCCCCAGTCTTCTGTCGGGAATATCGGAAACTTCCTCTGTTCCCAGTTGGGACAGGGTTTTTAACTGACGTTCAACTTCAATGCCACGGACCTGCCGCCGGGCAACATCAATTGCCCGACGGCGCGCAACCGTCAGAAGCCAGGCTTCCGGATGCGTTGGGCATCCTTTTTCGGGCCACTCGGTTAGTGCTTTTGCAAAGGCATCGGAAAGCGCATCTTCTGCAGCTGCCACATCCCGTGTGTGCACAGCCAGGTAGGCAACCAGTTTGCTGTAACTGTCACGGGCAGTCGCCTCGGCCAGCAAACGGGCTGATTTTTTACCTCTGGCTTCCTGCATGGTTCAGTCGGTCATTTCCCATATTGGCCGGACTTCGACAATGCCATGAGAGGCGCCCGGACAACGAGCAGCCCAGGACAGGGCTGAATCAATGTCTGCAACATCAATCAGGTAGTAGCCGCCAAGTTGCTCCTTGGTGTCTGCATACGGTCCGTCAAGCACCTGGTTCTTGCCGTCTTTTACCTGCACTGTTGTCGCCGTCGCGATTGGCGACAAACGGCTGGAGCCGACGAATGCACCTGATTCGGCCAGTGCTTCTGAATAGGCGATGTAGGCGCCAACGCCTGCTTCCTGATCTTCCGGTGACATGCTGTCCCAGGCTTCCTCGTTCGCGTAAATGAGCAGTAGATATTGCATCTTTTTAATCCTCCATTGTCCGATTATGGCCTGGGCAACATGCCCTTCCAATACGTAGACGCATCAGGAAAGCGCATTTCGACAATCCCTGGGTGATTTGATACTAAATCCCAAATTCAGCCTGCATTCATCGAATTACCTTAAAATGTCAGTCAATCTCGCAATTGCGAGTGGAATTTCAGATGAACAGATGAAAACGCGCCTCGACAAAATCATGCTTTCAGCTCTGGCTGCTGTGCTGCTCGCACTCAGCGCGCCTTCGGCTGCCTTCGCCCAGAGCCTGGAAGAGGCGGCCCAACAGGCTGCGCGACAGTACAACGCAAAAGTTTTGTCTGCGCGCACGGTGAACGAGGGGAATCGACGCGTTCATGTCATCAAGCTGTTAACAAAGGACGGGGTCGTCAAAGTGGTACGAATCCCGGTTCGAGGCTGACAGGAGCAAATTTATGCGTGTCCTGGTTGTAGAAGATGACCCTCGCCTGCTCGAGTCTCTGACCACGCAGCTGCGTGATACAGGGTTTGCAGTTGATTCTTCCGGTGATGGTCGCGAAGGGCTCTACCTTGGCGATGAATTCCCCGTGGATCTGGCCATCATCGACCTTGGCTTGCCGGAATTACCCGGTCTCGACCTGATCAGAAAACTCAGGGAGAACGGGCGAAATTTTCCGATCCTGGTGTTGACTGCCCGTACAGAATGGCAGGATAAAGTTGCCGGCCTGGAAGCCGGCGCGGACGACTACCTGACCAAACCATTCCATCCGGAAGAGCTCATGGCGCGCATCAATGCGCTGTTGCGTCGTGCAGGTGGACATGCTCAGCCAAGAGTAGAGCTGGGGCCGGTTTCTGTAGACCTGACTGCACAGCGGGTGGAGTTGAACGGTGAGGAAATAGAACTCACGACCTACGAATTCAAAGTGCTGCAGTACCTCATCATGCACCCTGACGCGGTGGTCACCAAGACAGATCTTTCCGAGCACATTTACGAGGAAGATGCCGATCGCGACAGCAATGTGATCGAGGTTTTCATCGGACGACTGCGCCGCAAACTCGACCCGGACGGCAATCTCAAGCCAATTGAGACGCTCAGGGGCAGGGGTTACCGCCTTGCGCTCAAACCTGAAGACACCGTTCATTGAAGCTGTGAATCGGGACCAGGAAGCAGCGACCCACAACCCGGAACAAAAACCGGCAGATGTTACAGCCGGTAAACGTCCTTTTTCACTCAGCCTGAGACTGATCATGCTGGCAACGGTGGTTCTGCTGGTTGCCCTTGTGGCAGTGGGCACAGCGCTGAGCGCGGCGAACCAACAGGCAACAGTCAGCGCTTTACGTGAACGGATGGAATCGCATGTCTACCTGGTGCTGGCTGCTTCAGAGGTTGATGGTCTCGGCCGGCTCAGCGTGGAGGAGGATCTTGGCGATCCGCGATTAACGCAACCTGGCTCCGGAATCTTTGCGCATGTTCATGCCAGCGCTGATGACATCAATGAACACTGGAGCTCGCCCTCTGCCCTTGGCATGGAGTTTCCGGAGTTACCCATGCTCAATGCCGGTGAGACTGTTTTTCTGGAGCCGGATTCAGAAATTCCCTTTTACGTGTTCCAGTACGGGATCGCCTGGCAACTGGCGGATGATTCAGTGGTTCCCATGACGGTGGACATCATGGTCGACCCGGAATCAGTCAGTGAACAGGTCGCAGCTTTTCGAAAAGGCCTGGTCGGATCATTGTCAGCAGCAGGTCTGATCCTGGTGCTTGCACAATCCATCATGATTGTGCTGGCATTTCGTCCGTTGAGAAATGTAGCCGCAGATGTCGCGGGGATTGAGTCGGGCAGCGCAGATCGGCTGGGCAATGACTATCCTTCAGAACTTGAACCGCTAACGAGAAATGTCAATCGTTTACTCGAAACCGAGCAGGCCAACCAGCAACGCTACCGCAACGCACTTGACTCACTGGCACATAGCCTCAAAACCCCACTGGCGGTCATTCGGGCGGCTGCTCATGTAGATGGATCCGAGTCCCGGGCGACCATCGACAAGGCAGCTGAAGACATGGATCACCTGATTTCCACCCGGCTTCAGCGGGCAGCAGCATCCACCCGAAGAACCCTGGCACGTCCGATTGAAGTTGAGCAACAGGTAGAACGGGTGTTGTCTTCACTTCAGAAAGTCTATTCTCGCAAAATGATAAACGCTGATGTCACCATTGATCCTGACCTGAAATTTTATGGTGAAAAACGGGACCTGATCGAAATCATGGGAAATCTTTTCGACAACGCATTCAAGTATGGCGAGAGCAGGGTGAAAGTCGCTGCCGGAGCGCTTGGAGAAGGCGAAATCCGTCCCGGATTCTGGATGAGAGTTGAAGATGACGGGCCCGGAATTAACCCTTCAAAATGGGGGCAACTGGTTGAGCGAGGCGTGCGTGGTGATGAGCGCGTCGAGGGGCATGGTCTCGGCCTGGCGATTGTACTGGAGCTCGTTTCAGCCTATGGTGGCGAGATATCAATCTCAAAGAGCGAACTCGGTGGAGCCGCAGTCAGGGTAGAAATCGCTCCCAGCTAGCACATGACAATAGAGAAATTGTTGGAAATTATGGCGCGCCTGAGGGATCCGCACACCGGATGCCCGTGGGATGCCGAGCAGGATTTCTCAAGCATCGCTCCGTACACCATTGAAGAAGCCTACGAGGTGGCTGACGCCATCGAGCGCAATGACATGGGCGGACTGCGCGATGAGCTTGGCGACCTCCTGTTCCAGGTTGTGTTTCACGCACAAATGGCCAGTGAAGGCGGGTCGTTTGATTTCGATGATGTTGTCAGTTCCCTCTGCGAAAAAATGATCAGGCGCCATCCACATGTTTTCGGAGATGGCCAGGTAGAAAACGCGTCAGCTCAGAAAAAAGCCTGGGAACAGGTCAAAGCGCTTGAACGCCAGCAAAAGGGTCTTCACAGTGTTCTGGACGATGTCCCGAGAGGGATGGCAGAGCTGCAACGCTCCATCAAGCTTCAAAAAAGGGCGGCCGATATCGGATTTGACTGGCCCGACCCTGAGCCGGTGCTCGACAAGTTCAATGAAGAAGCGCAGGAGGTTCGCGAGGCGATTATCAGTGCCAACAGCGTTGCAGTTGAGGAAGAAATTGGCGATCTCCTGTTTGTCGTCACGAACCTGGCGCGGAAACTCGAAGTCGATCCGGCCCGCGCGCTCAGGCGCACAAACGCCAAGTTCGAAGCTCGCTTCAAAGCCATGGAAGAATTATGTGGTGGCCAGGAAAAACTGGCAGCCATGGATCTCGATGAGATGGAAGCACTCTGGCAGTCTGTAAAGCGGGAAGAATCCGGTTGAATCAGTTTCTGACTGAACTTGGCATTGGAACACCCGCGCTCGGTTTAACGGTCGGTCTTCTGATTGGCCTTCTGTTTGTGGTCATATTCTCCTGGGTAGCAAGTTCGGCCGCACGTCGCAAAGCGGTAGAAGAATCTGGGCAGTCCGAACAACGGATCAATGACTCTTTTGAACGCCTGGCTGGCCGGATTTTCGAAGAACGCAGCGAAAAGTTATCGCAGCTCAATGAAAAACAACTTGAAACCGTTCTGAAGCCATTGGGTGTACAACTCAACGATTTCCGGCGAACGGTTGCTGAAACCCATCGTGATGAAACTGCCCAGAACCGTGTTTTACAGGAAAAACTCAAGCAACTTGAGCAGCTCAACATGCGTTTGCACGATGACGCGACCAACCTGACAAATGCACTGACACGAAGCGCAAAGTCGCAGGGAAACTGGGGCGAGCAGCAACTGGAAAAGCTGTTGGAACTGGCCGGTTTGGAAAAAGGCAGGGAATTCCACACGCAGGTTTCAGTTGTCAGTGACAGTGGTCAGCGGGTTCAGCCTGACCTGGTCCTGAGTTTGCCGGAAGGCAAAGCCATCGTGATGGATTCCAAGGTGTCTCTGACTGCCTGGCTGCGTTATCAGTCGGAGGAAGACGAAGAGCTGCGTGCCACCCACCTCAAGGCTCATATCCAGTCAATTCGCCAACACATCAAAACTCTTGGCGAGAAACGATACGCCGAGGTGCCAGACCTGAATGCGCTGGACTTCGTGCTGATGTTCGTGCCAATTGAATCTGCATTGATTGAAGCACTGCAGACGGATGCAGACCTCCCGGCTTTCGCGTTGGAAAACAAAGTTGCACTGCTGTCTCCCACCAATCTACTGGCCACACTGCGAACGGTGGGTTCGGTATGGGCGATTCATCGCCAAAACACGAACGCACAGGAAATCGCAGGTCGCGCAGGGCGCCTGTATGACAAGTTCGCGGACTTCGTGACGGCATTGCAGCAGATTGGCGATCGCCTCAGACAGGCCCAGGACAGTTATGAAACGGCGCTTACGCGGCTCTCAAGTGGATCCGGAAACCTGCTGAGACAGGCAGAGATGCTGCGGGAGTTGGGTGCCAGGGCTTCCAAGCAGGTCGACCCTGCGTTAACAGCGGATGAAGAGATTGATGACCCTGTCGATCAGGATGATGAAGGTCTCAGGATCGTCAATTCCAAAACCGATCCGAAAAGCTAGTCAGTCTCCTCAGCGTTCGTTCCGGCCAGTTCAAGTCCGATTTCGAAAAAACGATTTGTAGTGACTGTTCCTTCTTCGGCCAATTTTCGAACCACATCATCCAGGCTGTGCTGATTGTTGCTTCCTGTCCGGATTTTCCCGTCAATCTGATCAAGCACGACAACAGCGCCGGCCGTGATTTTTCCCTGGGACCTCTTCGAATTCGGATCATTGGCCTCGTTTGCCCATTCCCTGATCGAATCAAACGACTTGCGGTAACGATCATCGCTGATTGTGCCGGACCGCAGCAGCACCTGTAATGCGTAATACTCTGCCAGTCCTTCAACAATCCAGTCAGCCCCATCACCCGCCGTGAGCGAAAGAGCCACGTGCACCAGTTCATGAAGCAGTGTGCTGGTGCCGTTTTCACTGATCAGGGGCCGGTCTGAATGAATATAAAGAGATGACGGTCCTGAGAGCCCGCCGCGCCACATCGGGTCTCCGGCTCCAACGATCAGGAGACGATCACTCATGGACGGAAAAATATCCCTTAGTGTTGGCAGGGTCCAGTTCAGAAAGGCCAGCATGTCCTGGCGACGCAGGCCCTGGCCTTTGGGACCGGCGACAGCGACTTGTGTGTTAGCGATGGTTTCCCACCGCACTCCCAATTGACCGACAGCAATCCATCCGGTGGGCCGGTCGAATTTCCTGTCCGGGTTGGTCACCAGTAAGCCGCCTTTTTCTGTCTTTTTGAATGGCGTTGCAGCTGACCAGCCCTCTGGCAGCTTAAGACTCAGGCTGGCGCGTGAGGTGGCGCCCTTGAGGCTGCGTGTATGAGCCGGGGGAACAAGGTCATCGCCCCTGAAAATTGCCCATTCAGGTGTGACCATTCCATCGTAAGCGCCATTGCGTCGCCGGCTTTGCAGGTCTGCTCGCCAGCTGATTCGTCCACCGCTTTCCGGCGGCGTCCAGATCACACTTTCGCCTTCTGTTGTGATGTCACCATCACCCATGAAGTCAGAGTGCCGATTTGAATCGACCCGAAAGCGGACTTCGCGAAGAAGATCGCGAGGCTGATCCAGTTCAATGCTGACAAGAGCAATTGAATCTTCCGGAAAAATCTCCGCTTCATATTGCAATTGGTAAATGCGTTCCTGTGCCTGCAATGGAAAAACAACCAACAGCAGGACCAGAACCAGGGTGCGATTAAGGAATTCCATGACAGATAAAGGATTTACTCTTTTGTTAATCAAGTTGTGAGTTATTGTGGAAAATGATCGCTATTCAACCTGCCTTCCGGCGACTACGCGATTAGTCCCCTCAAGGTCCCGAAAGGTTTCAACGAATTCAAAACCTGCTGATTCCAGAATTTTTTCACAGGCAGACGCCTGGTCATGGCCATGTTCAAGAACCAACCAGCCGCCCGGGCTCAAATGAGCTTTGGCAGAGTGACAAATTTCACGAATGGCTTCTAGACCATCGGGGCCGGATACCAGGGCATTCAGGGGCTCAAAACGTAAATCGCCTCGTTGCAAATGGTCATCTCCCGAAGCCACGTACGGTGGGTTGCTGGCGATCAAATCAAAAGTGCCAGACAGGGGTTCAAGCCAGGAGCCATGGTGAAAGCTGATGCGGTCAAGCCCAAGTTGTTTTGCATTCGACTTTGCGACCTCCAGGGCATCGGTGGAAATATCACTGGCGTGTACCATGCAGGAAGGTCGTTCATGTGCAATTGCAAGGGCAATCGCCCCTGAACCCGTCCCGATATCAGCGATTTTACACGCTGCATCTTTGGGAATACGGTCCAGCGCAACTTCAACGAGTAATTCTGTTTCAGGTCGGGGAATCAGCACTGCCGGAGAAACGCTTAACCTGAGTGACCAGAACTCTTTTTCACCCGTGATGTAGGAAACAGGCTCACCGTCCGAGCGCTTTTTCAGCATGTTCATAAACCGGTCCCTGGCATGATTGGATAGAGCCTCTTCGGGGTGAGCAAAAAGATAGGTGCGACTCACGCCCATGGCCTTCGCCAACAGCACCTCGGACTCCAGGCGACTGGCTTCCAGTTTCTCAAGCTGTTGCGTTCCTTTAAGCAACATGTCTCTGACCGTGATCATGTGGCGATAATACACGGGCCTGAAAGGGCATCTTGCATGTAGAATGGGCAAATTACGTTTAGCAAGTGAGATTTTGGATGCGACAGTTGTTTCAAAGGAACTCTAAAACGAGCCAGGAGCCTGCGGAGAGTTTTCGTGAAAGCCCCAAATCCATGGGAATCGTGATCAAGACCCAGGAAGATATTGACGAGATGCGGGTAGCCGGGCAGCTTGCCGCTGAAGTGCTGCGCATGATTAAACCGCATGTGCAATCGGGGGTGACCACGGGTGAACTTGACGATATTTGCCACCGGTTCATCACTGAAGAGCAGGATGCCATACCGGCGCCACTGAATTACCGGGGTTTTCCAAAATCGATTTGTACCTCTGTCAATCATGTCATTTGTCATGGAATTCCGGGTGAAAAGGTCCTCAAGGATGGCGATATCATCAATATCGACATCACGGTCATCAAGGATGGCTGGCACGGCGATACCAGCAAGATGTTTCATGTCGGAAAGCCGACAATTCGTGGTAAGCGAATCTGCGATATCGCATATGAATCAATGGTCCGTGGCATCAGGATGGTCAAGCCGGGAATCTATCTCGGAGACATCGGTCACGCAATCCAGGTCTATGCCCAGGGCGAGGGTTGTTCTGTGGTGCGTGAGTATTGTGGCCATGGGATTGGTCGTGTATTTCACGAGGAACCGCAGGTGCTGCATTATGGAAAACCAGGCCAGGGTGAGCTGCTGGTGCCTGGCATGGTTTTCACCATCGAGCCCATGATCAACCTGGGTAAACGTGAGACAAAACTGTTGCCAGATGGCTGGACCGTGATTACACGGGATCGCAGTCTCTCGGCCCAGTGGGAGCACACCATCGCTGTTACCGAGGACGGGTACGATGTGCTGACGCGTCTTCCTGGTGATGATCTCTAGGCCATTAAAGCACCCGCATTTGAGATGAACCGATTGTCAGCCCCCGCTGCTTCACGGGGATGCATCGACCTTTCCGATATCCATTCCCTTACCTCTGGCACCGAGGAGGTGGCTGAACTTTGTAATCGCATCAAGCATCAGCTAAGGCGCTCGGACCAGGTATTGGCGCAAAGATTCTGGGAAGGGGAAGATGTCGCAGAACTGGTGCGAGCCCGAGCCTGGGTTGTTGAGCAATTATTGCTGGAGGCCTGGAAGTGGTGCATCACTGACCAACCGCCCACGGTTGAATCACACCCCTGCCTGATTGCCGTTGGTGGGTTTGGGCGCGGCGAACTTCATCCCCATTCCGATGTTGACCTGTTGATACTGGTCGCTGAAATGCCACCGGAAGCTTCCGGGCTCAGCGTACTTATCGAATCATTTATTCAGTTGCTCTGGGATGCTGGTTTTTACCTTGGTCACAGTGTCAGAACACTGGAAACCTGCATCAGTGAAGCCGAGCGTGATGTCGCCACAGCTACCAGTCTCATGGAATCACGCCTGCTGGATGGGCCGCGTCCACTTTTCAAAAGCCTGTGTTCTGCAATATCGGTTGATCGAATCTGGCCGGCCAACCAGTTTTTCAAGGCAAAATTCGAAGAACAGGAATTGCGTCATGCACGCTATTTCGACACCGCTTACAACCTTGAGCCCAATATCAAGGAAGGACAGGGTGGACTGCGCGACATCCAGATGATTTCCTGGGTGACGAAAAGACATTTCGGAGTCCAGACCCTACATGGCCTCGTGGAACATGGTTTTCTGACCAGCAGTGAATATGCAGACCTTGAGACAGGCCAGAAGCTGCTCTGGAGGGTTCGCTTCGCACTGCATTTGCTGGCTGGTCGTGCAGAGGACCGGCTTTTGTTTGACCACCAGCGAGAAATTGCCCTTCGTTTCGGTTTTGTCGACATTGAGGCCAATCTTGCTGTCGAGCAGTTCATGCAGGGCTACTACCGCAATGTCATGCAGCTTGAAAGGCTCAACGAGCGCTTGTTGCAGCTGTTTCAGGAAGAACTGATTTACGATTCAGAAGGCGAAGCGGTTCCGGTTACCAGCGATTTCAGTGCCCGCCACGGATTTATTGAGATCAGGGATGGTTCACTGCTGATTCGCAGGCCGGCAGCCATGATGGAGCTTTTCGTGCTGCTGGCACGTGACCCGGAGCTGCGTGGCGTGCGCGCTTCAACTGTCAGGACCATCAGTGATCATGTTCACCTGATCGACGATACGTTCCGCAATGATCCTGAAGTGAACTTATTATTCCTGGAACTCCTCACTCAGCCGCAGGGTGTCTATACGCAACTCAGCCGCATGAATCGTTATGGAGTGCTGGCTGCTTACCTGCCGGCGTTCGGAAATATTGTAGGAAGGATGCAGTATGACCTGTTTCATGTCTACACGGTTGATCAGCACACACTCTTCGTGGTCCGGAATCTTCGGCGCTTTGCCTACGGCAAGTATCGCGAGCAATTTCCACATGCGCAGTCAGTTTTTCGACGGATTGAACGTCCCGAATTGTTGTACCTGGCAGCCATTTTTCACGACATAGCAAAAGGCAGGGGAGGGGATCATTCCGAGTTAGGTGAAGTGGATGCCCACGAATTCACCTTGAAACTCGATCTTGAGGATGAAGAGCGTGAGCTGATCAGCTGGCTGGTCCGAAACCACTTGCTGATGTCGAGGACTGCACAACGGGAAGACCTGTCTGATCCCACCACGATTCAGCAGTTTGCCGCGGTTGTGAAGACGATGGCGCGACTGGACTCCTTGTACCTGCTGACGGTTGCCGATATTGCAGCAACCAGTCCAAAGCTGTGGAATAGCTGGAAAAACAGCCTGTTATGGGATCTTTACCTGTCAGCCGGCAACGCCTTGCGTCGCGGTCTCAAGAACCCGGTTGATCGGGAAACCCGGATCAGGCAGAGACGGGCGCGAACTCTGAGCCGATTACTGCGACGAGGTGTTCCGGCAGAACCCACCCAGAGACTTTGGGACACGTTGCCGGAACACGCATTCCTGAGGTTGACTGCAGGTCAGCTGGAGTGGGCCAGCCAGGCCATGACTGATTCCGGACCTGGGGACGATGTGATCGCGGTACGTTCGGTCAAACCCCAGGGGATATCTGAAGTGTTGGTCTGTGTCGCAGATCATGATGGTCTGTTTGCCGCAATTACTTCTGTTTTTGACGAAATGCATCTCAATGTGCTCTCCGCAAGGGTGCTGACCACCAGTGACGATCGCAGCTTCGATCTCTTTCAGGTTGCGGACCAGGACGGCCGGGCTCTGATCGCTGCGGACTCAGAAGTATTGAAAGGCAGGCTGGCACTGGCAACCTCAAGAGGTGGCTATTCTCCTGTGCAGAGAAGATTGCCGCGAAGACTTAAGCATTTCAGCAGCCAGCCAGTCATATCCTTTTCGTGTGCAGCAGACCGTCAGGGCACTTTGATGGAACTTGAATGCAATGACCGACCCGGTTTGCTTTCACGACTTGCCACCGCAATCGCAGATTCCGGTGTCCAGGTGCACGATGCGCGTATTGCGACTTTCGGTGAAAGGGTGGAGGATACCTTTCTTCTGAGTGACAGTGACAACAATCTTCTCGATGAAGAAACCATTGAGAGCCTGACCAGGGCAATCGAAGAACACCTGAACAATTGACCCGGATCATGACCCGATCCGACACACTCATTTGTAATGGAATGAACAGTGAATGATTCAACACATAATTTGAGGGCCCTGATCAGCAAGGCCTGGGACGCACGGGCCGGGCTTAGCCCGCAAACGGCCGACAAAGAACTGAATGACGCTATTGAATTCTGTCTTGATGGACTCGAGTCAGGCGACCTTCGTGTGGCCGAGCCGTCCGAACAAGGATGGCGGGTCAACCAGTGGCTCAAGAAAGCGGTATTGCTGTCGTTTCGGGTTCGTGACAACACGGTCATGGATGGTGGTTATACCCGGTTCTTTGACAAGGTCCCATTGCGCTGGTCTGAGGATGATGCTGAAAAGGCTGAGGCAGACATACGTTCAACGGGTGCCCGGGTGGTTCCACCGGCCACGGTGCGCCGTGGTGCATTCATTGCGCCAGATGCAGTGTTGATGCCCAGCTATGTCAACATTGGTGCACGTGTGGGATCAGGAACCATGATTGATACATGGGCGACAGTGGGGTCCTGTGCGCAGGTCGGTAGCAACGTTCACATCTCAGGCGGGGTCGGCCTGGGCGGTGTGCTGGAACCCATCCAGGCAGGCCCGACCATCATCGAGGATGATTGTTTTATCGGTGCCCGGTCAGAAGTGGTGGAGGGCGTGGTCGTGGAGCGCGGAAGTGTCATCTCGATGGGTGTTTTTCTCGGTCAGAGCACCAAGATATATAACAGGGAGAGTGGAGAAATCATCCGCGGCAGGGTGCCGGCGGGCTCAGTGGTTGTGCCTGGCTCTTTACCTTCTGCCGATGGCAGTCATTCTCTTTATTGCGCGGTGATTGTCAAACAGGTTGATGAAAAGACCCGCGCGCGAACCAGCGTTAACGAGTTGTTACGACATGCCGGCTGACCAGGACAAAATTACTCGCAGTGATTCCGTGGTGAAAGTTTTCGGAATCAAGAATTGTGACTCTTGCAGGAAGGCCCTGAAGTGGCTCAAATTGCATGATGTGCCGCATCGTTTTCATGATCTGCGCGAGCGCGCCCCAAGCGCCAGCCTGGTCGGGCTCTGGTGCAATTCGTCATTTGGAGACAGAATCGTCAATCGACGCAGCACCACCTGGCGCTCATTGAACGGTCAGCAGCGCGCTGCTGCGCTGGCCAATCCGGAACCGTCGCTGCTGGAGCACCCGACGCTCATCAAACGTCCGGTTTTCATGCGTGGAAGCAAAGTGCTTGCGGTTGGTTTTTATCCGTCTGAGCTCGAGAGTCGCCTTCCCGGGTTTTGAGATCGCAGGATTACAAAAGAAGCTGAGACAAAGAAATGAATACCTTAACGACAACGCCTGAAAGCTGGAATCTGACCAAACCAGCGGTTGTGAGCAGTGGTGGAATAGTGACTTCCCAACATGTTCTCGCCTCCCAGGTTGGAGCGGATGTGCTGGCTCAGGGCGGCAATGCGGTGGATGCCGCAGTCGCAACGGGGCTGGCTGTTGGAACCGTTGAACCGTGGATGAGTGGAATCGGCGGATGCGGCTACATGGTGGCTTACAGCGCCAGCGAGCATAAAAGCTACTCAGTGGAATTTGGCGTCAAGGCTTCGCAGTCAGTTGACCCTTCCGTCTACAAAGTTGTGGGAAACATCGGCGTCGATCTTTTCGAATGGCCAGCAGTTGAAAATGACCTGAACATTTTCGGCCCGAAATCAATCTGTGTGCCCGGAACTGTTGCTGGTCTTGCCAGGGCGCTGGAAGAATTTGGTACGTTTGATTGGTCGGATGTCATGGGGCCTGCGACCCAGATGGCAGAGCATGGAATGGAGGTGGATTGGTATACGACCCTCAAGATCGCCTCTGAAGCCCGCCGGTTGTCACATTTCGAACACAGTCGGGATGTTTTCACACCCGATGGGCACACACCAGTCGGTGAATGGGCTGGTCCGTTGCCTTCGATTCGAATTGGAGAGCTGGCGCGAACCATGCGTCGTCTGGCATCGGCAGGTCCGGAAGATTTTTATAAGGGCGAGATCGCTGCCAGGATTGTTGCTGATTCCGAACAACTGGGAATTCCACTGACCGCTGAGGATCTGGCGTCCTACGAGCCGCATCTCACCGAGGTGGAACGGAGTATGTATCGCGGCAGCGAAATCGATGTTGTTCCTGGTTTAACAGCTGGCCCAACGCTTGAATACGCCCTGGAAGTCCTTGCTGAAACCCTACGGCCGGGTGCCGATCGCCCCGACGCCCAGGCATACCTGGCCTATGTGCGTTGCCTTTACGATGCTTATGATCATCGACTCGCGTACATCGGTGATGTGCCTGATTCCGGACCCAGTCCGCACACCACGCATATCAATGTCGTGGACAGGAAGGGCAACCTTGTGGCTCTCACAATGACCCTTTTGTCGTTGTTCGGCTCTAAAGTCACGCTGCCTTCAACCGGGATTGTGATGAACAACGGAATGATGTGGTTTGATCCGCGGCCGGACCGCCCGAATTCAATCGCACCGGGTAAAAGGCCGTTGTCGAATATGTGCCCGGTTGTCATGATCAGGGGTGACGGTCACCGCTTTGCAATCGGGGCTTCAGGGGGAAGGCGCATCATGCCCGCAGTCTTCCAGCTGGTTTCATTCCTGACTGACTACAACATGAGCATCGATGAAGCCATTCACCAACCTCGACTTGACGTTAGCGGTACAGAACTCGTGACCCTGGACAGCCAGCTTCCACCTGACATCGTGGCGGCTGTGACTTCTGCTCATCAATCACGAGTCAGGCCAAACGGCGTCTATCCAAATCTGTTTGCCTGTCCCAGCATGGTAGGTCATGACCCGTCAGTCGGCTACAACGCAGGTGCGGCTTTTATTGCTTCCCCACGTGCTGCGGCCATTGCCGAGAAAAATTAGATTTTGCTGTTACTGGTTCTTGCCTGAGAAACCCGGTTCAGTTCGTGGAGTTTTCCGCCCAGGCCCATCGCCATGTTTCTGTAAAGCACGGTACCGATATCCGGGCGCTGCCTGACCAGGGCTTCAAAACTTTTTCGTGACAAAACCGCTGCTGTCACTTTTCCATGAGCAGCGGCATTCATGGAATGGGGCATTCGGGTCAACATGGCTATTTCACCAAGGCTTTCACCGGCTTCAACGTCCCCAACTTTTTGATTGTTCTCACCCAGGGTGATATCGACTTTTCCATTGATCAGAACAAACATCCTCTCTGATTGAGCACCAGCCACAATCAGGTTTTCACCTTTTTCAAATCGCGAAACAGAACAAACGCTGGCTACCCTTTGTGATTGTTCCTCTGTCAGGCCATCAAATAACTCCAGATGATTCAGTGCATTGGCCACTTCGGGCAGAACATACTGGCGTTTGAAGTTTTTCATGACGACTTCGGCCAGCGCCTTTGCTTCAGGAATCAGAACAATTTCACCAAACTCAGGGGGCACCAGCAGTTTGGCCATCTTGATTACGTCACGACGTTCTACCCGATGAAAAACCATGGCCGGTATATAGGCAATGGTCAGAAATCCCAATTCAACCAGGGTTCTCTGCATCCGCGGTGAATGAGCGCTGACGTCAATCTCCACGTAGCTGGCATCCAGCTCGTTTTCCGCATGATCGAGTAACTGCTCCAGCAGGAAGCGGCTGGCCCGATCACTCGGCGCGATCAGTTCGAAAATTCGAATGGACTTGTCGATCTCGTCATGGATATAACCAAGGGCTCCCGCCACGGGAGACTGGTCACCATCCGGGCTGGGTTCCCGTGCAACCAGGTAGTTGGCGTGTTTGGCGTTAAGCCTGAACATTCCATACTGCAGGCGCATGGGGCCAAAAATCTCACGTCCCCGAAGTCGCCCCCTTTCAATTCTGATCAGCGCAGACATGTCGTCAGCAGTCAGGTGGTGAATGGGAAACTCGGCACCGGGAGGAAGCGCCTGAGATTCCTCATCCAGGATAACGTCAAAGGGCAGACCACAATTGTTAAGGGCCTGGTAGGCCACTTCCTGTACTTCCGGCACCACATGCGGATTGTTGCGTCTCAGACTCAGAGCGTCACCAAAATAGTGGACGTAAAAAACCGTGCTTTCGCGATTCTTGAACTGGTGCTTGAGCGGTAAAAAGCCGATTGGCACAAATCCGTGATCCCGTGAGATTCGTTGTGAAAAGGGGTGCCTGGTGCGATTTTCCACCACGCCCACATGCAGGCGGTCTTTGATTTGATCAATACGGGCTTGCATCAATCGGGAACCAAGCCGGTGGCCCCTCGCTTCAGGTAAAACAGCCAGTCGTCCAAATTCACCCAGAAGGTCAGAATCTGCACCGATGTCGCAGACCACCGAGGCAGTTCCAAGGATTGTCTTGGTCTCAGTGTTTTCGGCAACCAGCATGATCAGGTTGTCGTTAAAAACGGCATGCTTTAGCCAGTCGATGTGAAAAAAACCTGAATAAGGATAGGTTTCATCGTAGGTGGCACGGAACACTTCCCGCACACCCGGCACGTCAGATTCAACGGCCAATCGAATTTTTATGGGGTCTTTACCCAACGGTGTCTCCTGCTAATGAATTCCGTTCATTCCTAAAGATTAGCATTTTCACAGAAATCTCAGTTGACTCAGCACAATATAAAGGCTGATGAGCAGGAGGGTGGTTTTCACGATCTAGTAGTATCAATGCACAGGCACATGCGGAATAAGCTTCTCCCAAAACCCGCTGTAAATACATCCCTGTACGCCCGGATGATTCCGCGACGGCGTCGGCTCCTAATTACGACACTTTCGTGTCTTGCATCACGTCGCCTTTGGCCTGCTTCCCTGAATCATACGGTTTTGGGAGAAGCTTATTCCGCACGTGCCTTGTGTCGGGGCAAATGTGCTTCGGATTAGCCCATGCTCACAACAATGGGTCATTGACCCATTCGGAAACATTTGGAGCGCTTCCGGCTACTGCTGGACAGGTGGAGTCCAGGTCTTTCTGAAACCGTATGATTCAGGGACGAATCATCCGAGCGCCCAGGGAAGGGTTTATCGCGTGTTTCAGAAAGACCTGGGCTTCGACCTGTCCAATTTCAACATGTTAATCAGCTACTTAAAACTATCTCATTACAGTTGATTGTCATCATCCGTGCCCTCAAATTTAAGGTATATGCAGCTTTTTTGGGAAACAGTCCCAAAATGCGGCTGCCAACTTATTCGGGGATATTCGAGATGAGAATTGACAAACTGACCAGCAAGTTCCAGCTGGCCCTGGCTGACGCGCAAAGTCTTGCGAATGGCCTGGATCACCAGCTGATTGAGCCGGCTCACCTGATGGTGGCCCTGCTCGACCAGGACGGCGGTGCTGCAAGGCACCTGCTGACACGGGCCGGCGTGCATGTTAACCAGCTTCGCTCGCAACTTGGTGAGCGGATTGACAGCCTGCCGCGTGTGAGTGGGGCGGAAGGTGAAATCAGCTTTTCCAATGAATTGGTCAAGCTTCTGAACCAGACAGACAAGATCGCACAGAAGCGTGGCGATCAATACATTGCCAGTGAATTATTCATACTTGCCGCACTTGATCTGAAGGGTGCGCTGGCCGATGTGCTAAAAAAGGCTGGTGCCAATCGCGAGGCCATCGAAAAGGCAATCGACGACATGCGCGGTGGCGAGCAGGTAATGGATCCCAATGCTGAAGAGCAACGCCAGGCGCTTGAAAAGTACACCATGGATCTGACCGAACGTGCGGAACAGACCAAGCTTGACCCGGTGATCGGGCGAGACGAGGAAATCCGGCGGTGTATCCAGGTTTTGCAAAGGCGTACCAAGAATAACCCGGTACTGATTGGCGAACCCGGTGTTGGCAAGACCGCCATTGTTGAAGGGCTGGCGCAGCGGATCGTGAACAACGAGGTGCCTGAGGGTGTGCGCGGCAAACGCGTCCTTTCTCTCGACATGGCAGCGCTCCTGGCGGGCGCAAAGTTCCGCGGTGAATTCGAAGAGCGCCTGAAGGCTGTGCTCAATGATCTGGCCAAGCAGGAAGGCAACGTCATCCTGTTCATTGACGAACTGCACACCATGGTCGGTGCCGGAAAAGCAGAAGGCGCCATGGATGCCGGAAATATGCTCAAGCCAGCACTGGCGCGTGGTGAGCTGCACTGTATCGGCGCCACCACGCTTGATGAATATCGTAAGTATGTTGAGAAAGACGCTGCACTGGAACGTCGTTTCCAGAAGGTATTTGTGGGTGAGCCCAGTGTCGAGGACACCATCGCCATTCTTCGCGGACTGCAGGAGCGCTACGAGGTGCATCATGGTGTAGACATCACCGACCCTGCTCTGGTGGCTGCAGCCACGCTCTCGCACCGATATATTTCTGATAGACAGTTGCCGGACAAAGCCATCGACCTGATGGACGAGGCTGGTTCGCGAATCCGAATGGAAATCGACTCCAAGCCTGAAGCACTCGATCGACTGGAGCGCCAGTTGATCCAGGAAAAGATTCAGCGTGTTGCTCTGCAGAAAGAGTCAGACGATGCGTCAATGAAACGTCTGGCTGAGCTCGAAGAAAAGATCGAACAGATGGAGCGCGAGTTTTCTGATCTGGAAGAAATCTGGAAAGCAGAAAAAGCAGCGGTCCAGGGTGCTACGCACATCAAGGAAGAGTTGGAACGTGCCCGTGCCGAACTGGAAACCGCGAGGCGTGCCCAGGATCTTGGCCGCATGTCAGAACTTCAATACGGCCAGATTCCGGATCTTGAAAGGCAGCTTGAGGAGGCCGAGCGTGGCGAAGCCCGGGGCACCGATGGATTCCAGTTGCTTCGTAACCGCGTGACCGAGGACGAAATTGCGGAAGTGGTTTCTCGCTGGACAGGCATTCCGGTCTCAAAGATGCTGGAAGGTGAGCGCGACAAGCTGTTGCGTATGGAAGAGGCTGTGCACAAGCGCGTCGTTGGCCAGAACGAAGCAGTGGTTGCTGTGGCTGATGCGATTCGTCGCTCGCGTGCCGGGTTGTCTGATCCCAATCGACCGATTGGTTCTTTCCTGTTCATGGGTCCCACCGGTGTTGGTAAAACTGAGTTATGCAAGGCCCTTGCCGAGTTCATGTTTGACACCGAAGACGCTATGGTTCGGATTGATATGTCCGAGTTTATGGAAAAACATTCGGTTGCACGGCTGATTGGCGCTCCCCCGGGATACGTGGGTTACGAGGAAGGCGGTTACCTGACTGAAGCGGTCCGCCGTCGTCCGTATTCGGTGATCCTGTTGGATGAGGTCGAAAAAGCACACCAGGATGTATTCAATATCCTTCTGCAGGTGCTGGACGATGGGCGTCTGACAGATGGCCAGGGTCGCACAGTGGATTTCAGGAACACCGTGATAGTCATGACATCAAACCTGGGGTCACAGCGCATCCAGGAGTTGTCCGAAGACGGCTACGACGCAATGAAAGAAGCGGTCATGGAAGTGGTGGGCCAGCACTTCCGGCCGGAATTCATCAATCGAATCGACGACATGGTGGTGTTCCATCCATTGAGCCGTAAAGACATTCGCAAGATTGCTGATATTCAATTGGGTCATCTGCGCAAAAGACTGGCTGCAAACGAGCTCAATATTGAGATTTCGGACGAGGCGTTGGATCTGCTCGGTAATGCCGGCTTCGACCCGGTGTATGGTGCGCGCCCTTTGAAGCGCGCCATCCAGCAGCAGATCGAAAACCCGCTAGCGCAGAAAATTCTGTCCGGTGAATTTGAGCCGGGACAAACCATCAGGGTTGGTGTGAAGGAAGGCCGGTTTACATTCGATTGATGGCGGTATCCAAAATGAAGGCCGGCATTCAGCCGGCCTTCTCCATACATTGTATGAGTCGATCAGGTGTCGGGGAAAGCAACCTCGAGAATTGTCACGTTGTCACTGTTGCGAACTTCAATGATTTGTCCTGAAGGATCAAAGCCCAGCAGTTCACGGTTGCCTTTCTGCGGGTCACTGAATTTGAGCTTACCCTTTCCGGAGGCGTTTACGTCAATGGAGCCTTCCTCGGACCCGCCCACGAATAATCGATAACTGCCTTTTGGCACATCCTCGATTTCAACCTCAAAATTACGTTCATCGGGTTCGTTCTCAAACCCAGCCTCGCCCTCGGCGTTTTCAAACCCTTCAGCGCCTGTATTGTCGAATTGAATTGTGACGGACAGTTGTTCATCGTCGTCCGGGTCACCATCATCCTTTGGTCCTTTTTCTTTCTCGGCCAATACGGCGTCGCCGGAAGTGAGGAAAACAATGCTGGATTGTCGAATTTCAATCGGGCAGTTGCGTGGCATGAAAGTCAGGTTCAGCTTTCCGTTGGCCTCGGGGCTGCGGAATTGCGTCGCTCCCTCACCGTTGAGCACGGTCAGCGGTCCGACGCTCTGTCCACAGACGTAAATCTCATATTCACCATCGGCCAGGTTCTCGGCCGATACATGGAAATCACTGCGGTCCGGACGCTCCCAGAACCTGGCTTTACCTTTGGCGTCTCCATCGTCTCCAGGTGGTATCAGTGCAACATCGAGGATCAGCGGTCGGGCGCCGCCAGGTGTGTTGTCAGAGATGCCTCCGGTACAGCGGCCGTTATAAAGTCCGGCCAGGCGGCGAATCTCGAAGCTGCCGCTGTCATCACCAAGTGTGTATTCGGCCGTGCCCTTATTGCAGTTA
>DATFLY010000120.1:0-23770 GCA_035267185.1 Lysobacterales bacterium
CGGGACAGGAAATCACCTACGATTGGTACTCCCCATTGACCGGCCAGGTCGAGAAAGTCACACTGACTTCTCATGACGGCGGCGAAGTCGAAACTCCCTCGGGAGTCTTCCAAACAACCCGCTGGGAATTGCGCGGTGGCAACCCGGAGAATGACATTTACGTCAGTCACGCCGAAACGCCTCAAATCATCAGAATTGATGTCATTGGGCAACCACTGCAATTTTTGGCGGTGGAATCCAGCAATTCCGGATAGGTGTAGTAAGCTAAAGCCAGAGAAAAGGGTGCTGCCGAGCAACCTTTGCCGGGGAACAATTTCAACTCAGCATTTAAGAGGGCATGTATGCGTACTAATTGTTTACGATTTTTTATTGCGGCGGCATTGATCAATCCAGCCGTTGCATTGGCCAAGCAGCCGCCACCAGACCCTGAACCTGAATTCCCGGTGTCATTACACATCGATGCACCCAGCAGCAATGGCGGTCTTGCATTGCTGAGCAATTCCGGCTGGCCCATAACCATCAAGATGAACATTGAGCTTCCCGAGGAAGAAGAATTTCCGGCTTATGCAATACAACCGAACTTTCCCGTAAGAGGCGATTGGGGATTTATTATTTTTGATGATCCTGATGGTTGCCTCAATCCCCCGGCTCCAGGTTGGATCGCGCTTTCCGACGCCTGCGGTTCCGCGCCACCGCCGTCCGATGAAATCTACCTGGAATTCTGGCCCGATGTAGACATGGCGGGTGCGGAGGATTTTGCAGGCAACGATGATCGCCAGGTCGACCTGATGGATTCCAACAGCAGCGGCGGTCCCGAGTTCGATAAATGGTTTGAAGGGGCAGTTCTGCCCTGCACACCGGATACTAATGATTCAGACTGCGAACAGTTTGGGCCGGGAACCGGAGGCGAAACCCTTGATGGCTTTGGATTGGCCGCTGATGATGACCTCACGGGCCTGGTCGTTATCGCCCAGTTTGGCGTTGGCAATACGTACAACGAACCTGACTTTCTACTGACAAGCCCGGTTGGCGCCACCAACCTGGCAGGACTCACCAACAGCATCAGTTATGATCTTTCAGATCTTGAGAAGTCAAAAGGCAGACCTCCAAGGACCGTGAGTGAATTCAGTCGGATCTGGGCTCACATCAATATGCCAGCAAACGTGGTGCGAAATATAATTCAGTACGACGCCTGCGTCGGTGAACAGGTATTTGATGACGAGACAGGTGAGCTGATTGGTTGCACGGGGGACGACCTGTGGCGCGTTGACGGCGGCCCTGTTGAAACCGCCCCGCAACAATTCACAAGGCCGGATTCCGCATCCAAATATCTTCTTGAAGCGAGTGTATTCGAAGTACGCGCATTTCTGGTCTCAGGCCAGGCACCCAACGAACTGTTTGACGAAAATGGCGATGGCGTAGTGGACAGTGCCGATGCAGAGGCTGCCGGTTACACATTGCTGTCAAACGAAGACAGTTTTGAATTTCTGCAGTTGGACCAGGAAATTTGCTTTGGAGGCGGTCAAAACGCAGTCGTATATGACCTGGACGGAAACGGTTTTGCGACAGTCCCCATCGTCTGCGGCCCGGGTCCTGGCAATCTCGGAAGACCTCCGCGCTAATCGGACTGCAATACAACCACAGTTGAAAGCGTCGCCTTCGGGCGGCGCTTTTGTTTAAACCCCATCGACGAGTCCAGGCGACCGCTGATTTCCATTGCCAGAATCCTCTCTGGATGGGTCGCTTCAGACTCGCTGAATAACTGCAGAAATTCTTCAGCTGCGGCCCTGGCATTTTCCTGCTCTCCGGCAGTCTGATAAATCTCGGCCTTCAGCAATACGGATCGCACACGATTCGGCTCTAGGTCTATACGGGTATCGGCGGGATTGAGCTGAACCGCCCCGGCAACCAATGCCAGGGCCTCGGCTGTTTGTCCCTGCAAAGACATCAGGCGAGCCATTCCGAGTTCGTAGATGGAATATGAATACCCTTCCAGCGTCAAGGCTTTTTCCAGTTCGACACTTGCAGCGTCCAGATTGTCCTGCGCCATCAATGCCATGCCGTCGAGGTAAGCGGCTGCCTTATCCTCGGTGCGATCCGGGTTTTCAGGAGGAAGCGCATGACCGATGATTTCGGCGGAGGTTTTCGACACCAGGTCAAACTCTCGTGCTTCAAGCTCAATCAGGCCACGAGCAAACAGATAACGAGTTGGAACGCCCGGAGAAAGGTCTATTGATGAAGCAACCAGTTCCTGTGCTGAGTCCTGGTTTTGCAGCTCAAGCTGGAACAGGGCTTCCATCGAAACTGCCATGGCCAACCGGATCTGTTCTTCCTTGAGTTCACCGCTAAAACGCCGCAGAAGCTCAATCGCGGCAGTGAAATTTCCCCTGGAAGCGTAAAAGGAAGCCAGCGGAAACATGGCATTGAGCCGCTCCACGACGATCAGGCTTTCATCCTCGACAATCGCCTGAAACTGTTCGATCGACCGCTCGTGGTCACCTTCAAGATACGCAATGGTCGCAAGATTATGGGTCACTTCCGGCATGTCCGGATCCAGCGCCAATGCCTCTGCGTATTCCTGTTTTGCCCCTTCCAGATCACCCTGGAAACGGAGTGAGTCTCCAAGTAGTGAGTGACTGCTGGCGTCATCAGGGGCAAGCTGAACAAAACGCTCAAGGGCAGGCTGAGCCCGTTCAATTTCACCCACGCTGAGCAGATACCAGCCCAGGGTGTTCCAGATCACCTCGTTCTGGGGCTCTTCCGCTGCCAGCGTTTCAATTTCACGAATGGCGTCATCTGCCCTGTATTGGCCCCAATAGGCCTTGGCCAGCAACTCTCGCGCTTCAATCTCAAAAGGATATTTTTCGAGCAGAGCCTCATATTTGGCGGTTGCAGTTTCGTAGTCTCGCTGAAACAGGGCCAGGGCAGCGTCAATATACCGGCGCTCCCGGTCTGGAAGAACTCCTGCACTGGCAGCCAGCTCCATGTTGTTGACGGCCTCCTCTGTGCGCCCCATTACCGCCTGGATATAGGCCAACCGATATCGCGCAATGGCGAAATCCGGTGCAAGTTGCAGCGCAGCTTTGAATGCCTGCTCAGCCCGCTGATATTCAAAATCCAGGAAAAACTGCAGGCCGGCGACATAGGATTCATAGGCCGACAGATTGTCGGTGATAAAGTCTGCAGCGAAAATATCTACCTGCTCTTCGCGCGGCACGTTCAGGCCCTGTTTGACCTGGGTGGCGATTGACGGTGCTGAGGTTAACAATGTTTCGGCTGTCAGGTTCTCGATCTGGCGGGATGACAATACGACACCTCCCTCTGTATCTGTCAGGCGAGTACTGACCGTGATTCCGCCCGGGGTTGTCAGCATTTCGCCGCTCAGAATAAATCCAACGCCCTCATCTCCGGCCAGTTCCGCGATTTCAGCCTGATCGGTCTCTTCCCCAATGATTGATTTCCATTTCATCGGAGAAACCACCCGAAGGTACCTGGACCTTGTGAGATTGTCCCTGATCAGGTTGGCAAGTCCCTCGCTGTACCAGTCAATATCTGCGTTTCCCGTGACATTACGCAATGGTTCAACAGCGACGATGGGTATTTCTTCTCCAAGCTGGGTCGGCGTGAGTGTGACTTCGTCGTCGTCGACATACCCGGACCAGACCCACCAGCCAGCAACACCAACCAGGCCAAGTAATGGTATTGCCAGGACACCCTTGAACCATGGCGGTATGCGCAGGTTTCGGCTCCTGGTGACCACGACGCGATGGCCGGAGATATCGAATACCCAGGCAAGAATGATCGTGACTGGAAAACCCAGAAAGGCAACGGCGACAACCGCCCGGAAGACCCACGCTGGCGCATCAAAAGTCGGCAACAGAACGTCGCAGATTTCGACAATGGCCCAGGCTGCAATGGCATAACCGATCGCCACCCGAAACACGTGACGTCGTTTCAGGTCTTCGATCAGTCGCTTGAGAAATGACTTCTGTTCAGACACTCGTGGGATATTGTCCTTTTGCCCTGAACAGATTAGACCCTTTTTACCACATGCTTTCCACAGGAAAGGCGGTGAAAGGCTATTTATTGCTGATCAGCCACCATGCATGCCATATTACCGCCAGCCCCGGATCAAGGGGCGGGACCTCCGGAAAGAACTTTTTGGGTAACCACCATCAACCAGCCCGGCGTCTCGCAAGCGCCCTCAATTTAGTTTATGGCAATTGATATTTATCGAGAATCCGTGTCAGCTCGCCGCTGGCTCTCATCCTGTGCTCATAGTGCAATTCCCGCGCTTGTTTCCAATCGCCATTGCGAATGGCCTCCAGAACTTCCCGATGTTCCTGGGTGGAGGCCAATGGCCTCGGACGCATTCTCAACGTCACCATTCGGGCCCGATGTCCCTGGTCCCGCACGGTTTGGGCCATGTTGATCAGGCGTTGATTGCCACACAATTCAATCAGGCACCGGTGATATCGTTCATCGGCCGCAGCCCAGGCCTCCAGGTCGTCATTCTCCAGCGCGTGCTCCATATCGTCAGTCGCTTCCTCCATGGGCGCAATTTCTTCATCAGTTGCACCACGTCTGACCAACAATTCAGTGGCCATGCATTCAAGTGACGTCAGAACCTCGTAAATCTCTTTCATGTCCGAGGCAACCACCGGCACGACCCGAAAACCACGTCGCGGAATCATCTCCACCAGGCCCTCGTGCTCAAGTCGAATCAGTGCTTCACGAACCGGTGTTCTGCTGACACCCAACTCACCAGCAATTTCCTGTTCCAGCGCCTGGAATCCCGGATGATATTCGTTCTCAAGGATTCTCTGCCTGATTTCAGCATATGTCTTGTCGACAAGGGTCATCTTGCTTCCTGCGGCTGCAGCTGGTCGCTGTGATCGGTTCATCCGGCTAAAAATTCCAATGCCAGTGAACTGGCCTGATGCCCGCCCAGGGCGACTCAAAACGTGCCAGCCCGCTGCCCAGCAGGCAGCCCAGCCAGGCCGTACGCCTGCCCTCACCTCCGAAGGCGATACTGGTGATATTTCTCAGCTTTTGGCTGGAAATGTTGTCAAGGTGTGGACGACCCATGGTGCCATTCTGGTACGCCAACTCAACCTCTTCAAGGTGCAATGTATTCGCGTCTTCAACAATGACGTCACATTTGCCAGTCGGAGACAGCCTCAAAACGCGGTTGCTGACGATGCTTACAACCCATACTCCCCCGGATTCATCAAAGCCCAGGCCATCAGGAAATGTTCCCGCGCCAAACTCAAAAAAAGTTTCCCTGTCGAACAAGGTCCCATCGTCCCGCACGCGAAATCGACTCAGTCGACGTGCGAACGTCTCATTGACGTACAACCACTCCATGCCGGCGTCAAAAAGAGCCTCATTGGTGTAACCCAGGCCTTCGGCCACAATCCGGGGCCCCTGTTCATCCAGCACGACAATAAAGCCATCAGCTACATCTTTCCTGTAGCCCAGGGCACGCGGTGTTCTGGTTGTGCTGACGGTAATCCAGAATCGCCCGAGCCGATCGACCATGACGAAATTTGAGGGGGGCATCTTTTTGCCTTTGATCTCTGTCAACACAGGCTCAAGGTCACCATTGCGCCAGAGTCGCCAGACTCCGCCCTCTTCTCCCAGGTTTGCAAGCAAAAAGGAGCCATCCTTCATCAGGGCAATACCGTTGGGCTGCATGGGAGGCTGACTGTGAGACTGCCCGGAATTTGCCAGGAACAATTCCTGAGACCCGTCGATCGCAGTTTTGCAAACCCCACCGCGCCAATCCGATGTGTATCGGCTTCCATCGCTGGTGCACAAAACACACTCTGGCCGATTCAAACCAGCCCCCACGATTTCAATGTCATCCAGGTTTATCAATATCCCGCGCTTTCCCGGGGCGCTCTCAGCTTCAGATCACTGATGTCTGAAGGACGATATCCACCCATCAGAATGCTGGCGAGCCAGCCAACACCGAACGTGACCAGATTTCCGAAAATGCCAATCAGGATGGCATTCATTTCGAAGTTAAACGGACCAAGGTCCAGTAGTCTGTTTCCTGGCTCAGTCAAAACAGCCCAAAGAGTAAACATCACCCCACAGGCGATACCGACATAGCAGCCACGCCGTGTGGCCCTGGTACTAAAGAATCCAAGACAGAATATTCCCAATGCACCCGATGATACGATCACCGTGATGACCAGTGCTCGCTCTGCCAGTGGTGTCGAGCCTTCATTTGGCACAAGCAAAATGGCAATCCCTGCTGCAACCAGTCCGGCAAGAAGCACCATCGTACGGCCGATGCGAAGTTGTCCCCGGTCGGAAAGCCCCGGCAGAAAACGACTGAAATAGTCCTTGGTAATCACTGTGGAAATACTGTTCAGGTCAGAAGAAACAGACGACATTGATGCGGCCAGCACTGCTGCCAGAATCAATCCGACCATCCCTGCAGGCAGGTAATTGACAATGAAATGGGGAAGGATGTAATCCCCCACTTCAGGCTGGGGTGCACCTGTCAGGCTGTAGAAACCAAACAACAGGGCACCAATCACGTTGAAGGCAATCAGCACCGGAACCGACAATGCTGCGCCAATCAGCGTACCGCGCTTGGCCTCGGCAGTGGACCGGGCAATCAGGTAACGCTGAACCATTGCCTGGTCGCAGATGTATCTGCGACTCCATTGCACAGCCATCGCTGCGGCAAACATCCAGATGGTTCGATCTTCTGAATTATAGAGGCTCGCCCAGGAGAGTTCGCCCGAACCAAGGCTGAATTTGCCGGCTTCCCAGGCTTCATTGAATACCGCACCTGGCCCGGAAATCTCCGGCCCGAAAAGTAATCGGGCGACGATCACCACGCCGCCCAACATCAGGAATATCCCTTGTACAACGTCGGTGAATACCACCGCGGTGATGCCACCCACCAGGGTATACAGGATTGTGAACAGACCAATTCCAAGGATTACCCATTCAATGGGCCAGCCGGTCATGACCTTGACCGCGATGGAAGTCGTCACCAGGGCAACGCCGATGCCAAAGATTCGCGACAACAGGAATCCAAAAGAGGTGTAAAGCCGACCACCCAGGCCAAATCTCCGCCCGATGTACTCATAGGCACTCATTCCAACGACCCGGCGATAAAAAGGCACAACCCATATCGCAACTGCCACCAGTACAAAAGGCATCACGATGAATCCTGGTACAAGGATCATACTTTTCTGAAACACGATCGCAGGATGGGCCACCAGGGTGTTGCTGCTGATCAGGGTAGCCATCAGGGTGAAACCCACCACCCACTGGGGCATCGCCTTGTCAGCGAGAAAATATTTGAGAGGTGTTTCCTGGTTGCGAGAGACAGCCAGGCCGATGGAACCGACCACCAGCAGGTAGATGATCACGATGGCGTAATCAAGAGGCGCCATCAAAAACGCCTGGTTGTTTCAGGAACCATCCAGCTCGCGTGCCACGGCATGTGCGACCTCGGAGGTGCCGGCTTGTCCCCCGAATTCAAATGGCAGCAAATCGCCTCTTAAAAAAACAGCCCGGATTGCAGTTCTGATCCTGTCAGCCGCGTGATTCATGGCAGGAAGCTGATGCTTTTCACCCAACCACTCGAGCATCAATGCGGCAGAAAGAAAAGTCGCAACAGGATTGGCTTTACCCTGTCCGGCAATATCCGGCGCACTGCCATGACAGGGTTGAAAAACAGCATGTTCACTGCCAATGTCAGCCGAGGGTGCCATTCCCAGACCGCCCATCAAGCCTGCACCCATATCGGAAAGAATGTCTCCAAACATGTTTTCAGTCACCAATACATCGAACTCCCATGGTTGCTTGACCAGCTTTAGCGCGACTGCGTCAACATAACAACAATCGGCCGTGATGTCGGGATAACGTTCGGCTCGCTCGTAAAATATCCTGCGAAAAAACGCCATGGAAGTCAGAACGTTGGCCTTATCCACGCAGGTGACGCGCCCTGCAAGGCCTCGCGATTTCCTTTGCCTTGCAAGCTCAAATGCAAAATCAAACAGCTTTTCGCAGGTTGGCCTGCTGACAACCATGGTATCGCGAGCAACCTCGTCTCCGTCTATGTCCTGGCTGCCGCGGGAAGCAAATAACCCTTCTGTGGATTCACGCACCAGCACCAGGTCCAGTTTGGAAGCCTTAGGTGACGCCAGCGGTAAGGGCACCCCTTCAAAGGTCTGAATGGGCCGAACGCCAGCATACAGATGCAACAATTCCCGAAGTTCCAGCTGCGGGGCAATTTCAGTACCGTTTTCGTACCTGATGTGGGGAAGCCCCATTGCCCCGAGCAGGATGGCATCAGACCGGCGCGCTGCATCCAGTACGGAATCAGGAATCGACTCTCCGGTACGTTCGTAGTGTCCTGCTCCCGCATCAAAAGAGGTGAGGCCAAGTTCAAAACCGGAACAGACAAGCCTGAGTATATCCAGCGTTGGGGCCATAACCTCCGGTCCGATACCGTCACCGGGCAAGACCGCTATTTCGAAACGCTTTTTCATTTGCCGACATCCCTGAGTGACCAGAACTCGACTTTTTTGTCATCAACCCAGGGTGAAACCACACCGGCAAAAGCCTGGTAGTGTTCAGAAGCCATGTGGTCATCGAATGCCGCACGACTGGCGTAAATCTCGTATAGAAAAATGCGATGTTCGTCTTCCTCATCCACGCACACATCGAAAAGATGGCAGCCTGACTCAAGCCGGAGCGAGTTTCGAGCCTGTTGTTTCATTTCCCCCATAAACGCCTCGGCCTTACCATTTCGAATGGTGAAGTAAACCGTCACTACAAACATTGCTTCATCCTCTGATTTCACGGTCAGCTCGGAAACCTGGCTTCCAGCTCACTGATCTGCTGTTGAGAGAGTCGCGCAGTCTTCTCGTTTCGAAGCATCAGGAACAACCTCGCAGATTCCTCCAGTTCTTCCATTGCGTACACCGCCTGGTCAATGCTCTTGCCGGCAACAACCGGGCCATGATTTGCCAGCAACATGGCATGGCGATCTCCCGCCACCTTTTCTACCTCGCGTGCAAGAGCCTCGTCACCAGGCATGAAATAGGGAATCAACGGAAGTCGCCCGATTTTCATCACGTAATAAGGTGTTAACGGTGGAATGACATTTTCCGTGTCCAGACCCTCACAACAGGAAACCGCAACGGCATGTGTGCTGTGCAGATGAACACAGGCACGCGCATCCGGTCGCTTTCCATACATCAGCAAATGAAGAAAGCCCTCTTTCGATGGCTTGTCACCATCGACATGATTTCCGTTCCAGTCCAGTTTGGCGATGCGAGCCGGATCCAGCCGGCCCAGGCAGGAATTGGTGGGTGTAACCAGAACACCATCTTCAAGGAACGCGCTGATGTTCCCTGAACTGCCAGGAACCAGTCCTCGTTCATGTAGCGACTGGCCATGCATGGCAATCTGGTCGCGCAGTTTTGTTTCTGCATGCGACATCACGGGAGCATATCCATTGCGTCCAGGAAAAACGTCCCGGCACCAAAGTTACCGGATTTAAATGCCATCACCTGGTTTTGTCCGTCTGCCCTGATCATCCAGGGGACCCCTGGAGCAATTCGCGGTCCCGTTTTCAGGGCATTGACACCAAGCGATTGCGCGACTGCACCGGATGTTTCCCCCCCTGCGACAATGAATTTGTGGCAGCCGAGTCCGGCTAGTTTTTGCGCAACCTCAGCCAGGGTTTTTTCGATCATCAGTGCCGATTGTTCGCGACCCAATTCTCCTTGTGCCTTCAGAACTTCCTGCGGATCTGAACAGGCAAAAACCAACACCGGGCCTTCCTGCCAGGCATCCGCCACCTGCCGTCCGATATGTTCAGCACTCTGATCGCCAGAGGCAATATCAAACGGATTGACCTCGATTGAAAAATGCTCCGCCCGCATTACTTCAACCTGCTTTCGCGTGGCAACAGAACAACTCCCCGATAACACCAGCGGAAATCCGGGTAGTTTGGGTAAAGGTTCACAGGCAGATTCGGCAACACCTGCAAACCCGTCAAAATTTGGGACCAGCCCGAGTGCAATGCCCGCGGCTCCTGTGACCAGGCGCATGCCTTTGCATGCCTGGCCAACCACTTCCAGGTCCGAATTGGTCTCGATGTCTGTTACCGCGTAGCGAATGCCATCTGATTTCAGTTTTTCGATTGATTCTTTAACGGCCGGGCTGCCTGAGCGTACTGTCTCCAACGAGATCAGGCCGCTGGAACCTGGCCGGGTCTGGGCGTCCATCATTTTGAGAAGACTGGACTCGCGCATGGGTGTTAATGGGTGATTGCGCATGGGTGATTCGGCCAACAGCTGGCCATTGACATAGAGATTTCCGTTTCGAATGGTCCGGCCGGTCTCAGGGAAAGCGGGGCAAACCACAGTAATGTCCTGTTCGACCCGCTCCAGAAGCACATCTGCAACGGGCCCGATATTTCCCTGCGAGGTTGAATCAAACGTTGAGCAGTATTTAAAAAACAGTTGACTGGCTCCCTTGTCCAGCAACCAGTCCGATGACGCCAGTGACTCCCGAACAGCGTTTTCCACCGAACTGGTTCTTGTTTTGAGTGCGATGACAACTGCATTTGAGTGACCAAGGTCAACCTCTCCTGCCATGTTCAACACCTGGGTTGTCGCCATGCCACGCTCGGCAAGCATCAGCGCCAGATCACTGGCACCGGTGAAATCGTCGGCAATACACCCCAGGAGTACGGACATGTCCTAAAACTCCCTTCTTTTGTATGTATTCCGACATCTATGAAATATTTTTGACATTTAAGAAATTAACGTATACGTTAACGTATACATTGTCAATCGACGTTTCACCATCAGCCAAACCAGCCACAGAAAACTGTAGTGGGGAATGAAATGACCAAACTGAAGCTCGCATTTATCATCGCTGCCGGAATGATATTTCATATCAACTCAGCACTGGCCCAGGACAATAACAGCGACGAGCAGGATGACGACGAGGAAACCCGGATCATGGAGCTGGTTGAAGTGACCGCTTCGGGAAGCTACAGGGTCACCACGGCCTCAAGCGCAACCGGACTCAATGTTCCCCTTGATGAATTACCAGTCACCATCCAGGTGATCAGCAGTGAGTTGATTTCCGATTTTCAACTGCTCTCCCAGAGGGAAGCGCTGCAATATTCTGCTTCCATCGACGATAAAAGGGTTCGGGGGTTTAACAGCGGCGAGTTTTTCCGTAACGGATTCCTCTATCTCAGTGATACGCCCGGCTACACGATCGAAAGAATGGAAATCCTGATGGGTCCATCGGCTGTGTTGAATGGCCCGGTCACACCAGGCGGCGCGGTCAACATCATCACCAAGAAACCCCTGGCCGGTGAGAACTTTGGTGAATTTAACGGTTTCTGGGGCCTGAGCGATGGCCGCAATAACTACGGACTCAACCTGGATGTGAACGTTGGGGATATGGGTCAGCGCTCTGATGGCGATTCAATGGCCAGTTTCAGAATTGTCGGCGGGACGCAAACAGAGGAAGGCTATGGAACCGAGGTCGACAATGATAATTACGCCATCGTCCCCATGCTTCAATTCCGCCCCACTGAATCGACGATTATCGATCTTGAATACAACAAGTACGAAATCAACACCGACCGTACCGACAGGCCAATGGCCATTGAACTGACTCTCCCTGGTGCGACTGAAGGGACGGAAGTTCCACTGGCACTGGCTTACGGCATTGACCCAAGGGCAAGCTGGTTTGGTCAGGATACCGACATCGAAGAAACGGTTGATGACTACACCATTGGTTTGAAGCAGGAGCTCGGCGATGACTTCCTGTTGCAACTGGCCTACAACGACCACAACCGTGATTTTAAATTTGGACCTGGCAACAGGCCTCGTGTTGATATCTTCTACCGCATGGTGCTGAACGATGGTGCGCCGGATGGTTCAACCGACCCCAACGATTACCAACTACGTCGCCTCACCGAAGCGCTGTCTCTGGAAAATGAAATTAAGCAGACAACAGCCTCATTAACCTGGATACCGCAATGGAGTGGTAACTCAAGCCATCAGTTCAACTTTGGCGCCAACTGGTACGACCAGGATGCGCAACTGACCATTGCGCGACCTCGTGAAGTTGGTGCGACCGGAGGTTTCTACTTTGATTTCTTTGACCCCTTTGCGTGGAACCCGAACGACCTTGCATTTAACCAGGCAGGCGCAAACCTCAACTTCATTACCGTGCTCGACCGGCTTGAAGCCATTGACCTGACCAACTACTTCATCAACTGGCATGCCGGTTTCATGGATGATCGCCTCAATGTCCTGCTGGGCTATGTCGATAGTGAAATCACCATCGACCGCACCAACCTTCGTGCTGACAACCCGCAATCAGAAAATATCGCAGACAATTCCGAGAACCTGTGGCAGGCGGGTGCCGTATTTGCTTTCAATGACACAGTCAGCGCTTATGCCAATTACTCGGAATCACAGCTCCCGGATGTGAATGATCCGGATTTCAATACATCTCCGCCGGTCAGGCTGGGAGAACAAACAGAATTTGGGTTGCGCTTCAATTTCCTGGATGGTGCATTAACAACCCGGGTTTCGTATTTCCAGATCGATGAAGAGCTGTTTGGCGAGACTGAGCGTAAAGCCAAATCCGATGGCTGGGAGGTCGCTGGCTTCTGGATTCCCTCGGATAACCTGGAGCTTTCGTTTAACTACACGCACCTCGATACCGAGGTTACAGCCTCCTCAAATCCGGATTCCATAGGTGATCCCCTGGTCGACGAGGTGCCAAACAAAGCGTCCGTCTGGGGTCGTTATCGCTTCGAAGGAGAAGCACAGGGCTTGTCAATCGGCGGTGGTTATATCTGGACGGGCGAGCGCGTCAGGCCAACCGCTGCGGCCGCCCAGTCGGTGAAAAAACTCAATGGCCAGATATTGCGTTACGATCCGGAATCACGCCTCGACCTGTTTGCCGCGTATGACTGGGAACAATGGCAGTTTGCCCTCAACCTGCGCAACCTGACCAAGGAAGCGAATCTGAGCAATACAGTTCCTCGTGTACCTCTGCAGGGTGGTGTGAAAGCAGACGGAAGCCCGTATACATTCGATGGTGAAATGGAAGTCATGATGACGGTGAATTTCGCATACTGAACAGACATCCGGAAGCCAGGTAAAAGGCCGGTACCCGATGCTGCCAACGCAGTGCCGGACCCGGCTTTTTTCTGAATAAACATTTTGTATCAGAACCATTCCGGAGCGCTCTATTGAGCAACTGATCGCTGAACCAGCAAGCCACCCCAGGGTATATATCGATTTCACAAATCCTGAGAATTACTAACAAGGGAGAAATCAGGCTACTATCAGGTAAGATAATCAATCCGATTATTTTGCTAAACGTTTAAATAGCGACGTGATATTCAGGGTAAACCTTACTGAAATCCTCACAGTGGACACTTCAACCTCCCCATGAACGTCAAACCGGTTTTTATGTTTCAGACCGCCGAGCTTGGACAGAGCGTCAGCAAATCCGAGTTCAAGAAACGCCAAAAAACGCTGCGAAAGGAATTGCTGGATCTGCAACGCGATGTCAGGGATGCTGGATTGTCACCCGTGCTGATTGATTTTGCCGGCGTGAGCGGTGGTGGAAAGGGAACATCCTCAAACCTGCTCAACAAGTGGATGGACCCCAGGTGGATCCACACTATTGGCTACTCTGAGCCCAGCACAGAAGAGCGTCAGCGACCCGAATTCTGGCGATACTGGCGAGACCTGCCTCCCCGGGGACAAATCAATATCTCGCTGAGTGGCCGCTATCATCGACCGCTGCTTGATTTTGTTCATGAGCGCATAGATGAAGACCAGCTGGAGCATCTTTGTGAGCGCATAAACCATTTTGAAACAACCCTGGCAGCAGACGGCGCCCTGATTCTGAAATTCTGGATGCATCTCAACCGCGATGTGCAGGAAAAACGCCTGAACAAACTGAAAGACGACCCACTGCGTCAGTGGAAAGTGAAGCCGGTCGACTGGGAAAACTGGGAGTTGTATGACCGGTTCGTGGTTGCCGCCGAACACATCATTTCCCATACCAATACCGGAGATGCGCCCTGGACCATTGTTGAAGGAGAAGATTTCAACCACCGTCACCTGGTTGTTGGTGAAACACTGCGGGAAGCAATGCAGATTCACCTGAAAAAGACATCCTTTCGCCAGTCTTATCTCGAACAACTGGATGCCGAGGTGGCTGAACTAAATGATCACGGGATTTCGTCCGCTGTCAGTCGCCAGGCCACCATTGTTGAATCTCTTGATTTATCCCTCAGTCTCGAGAAATCGGACTACGAATCTCAGCGTGATGAACTGCAGGCACGCCTGGCAGTGTTGCACGGCAAAGCTGTGCGCCAGGGAAGAACCATTGTCCTGGTCCTGGAGGGTCTGGACGCGGCTGGTAAAGGCGGTTCAGCTCGCCAGATTACCGACGTCATCGATGCGCGCACTTACAAGGTTCAGCCAATCGCAGCACCAACGCAGGAGGAGCACTCCCGTCATTACCTGTGGCGATTCTGGAAACGCCTGCCGCGGCCCGGGTTTATGACCATATTTGATCGCAGCTGGTATGGACGGGTACTGGTGGAGCGCATTGAGGGATTTGCCTCCATTGAAGAATGGCAAAGAGCCTATTCTGAAATTAACGACTTTGAAGACCAGATGCTTGAGGAAGGAACGATCCTGATCAAATTCTGGTTTCACGTCAGCAAGGAAACACAGCTCGAACGCTTCAAGGCCCGTGAAAACACGCCCCACAAGCGCTGGAAGCTGACTGATGAAGACTGGCGCAATCATGAAAAATATGATGCCTACGCCTTTGCAGCACATGAAATGATACAGCGAACATCAACCCTGTCGGCGCCGTGGACGCTGGTGGAAAGCGACGACAAACTCTATGGGCGCATCAAGGTTCTGGATACCGTTTGCAAAATGCTGGAAAAAGCGGTGGGTGAATCTGAACCCAAAGGGCAGATCAAATCAGGCGCGTGATGTGTTTCAATCATTCTCTTCTGGCGCATTCGGTATATCAGCCAGCCTGACCGCATTTTCGATCCAGTCCGGATTGACATCTTCCAACTGGTTGTAAATACCCAAAGCCTTGCCAGCATGCCTGCGAGCCAGCTCGTGCTGGCCGTTTTCAGCATAGATCTGCGCCAGTCGCCCGTTGAACCTGCCGGTATACAAATGAGGTGGCGGATATGCATTATCTGCACCATCCACGGCAATTTTGATGTTCCTGATTGCACCTTCAATATCGCCTGCGTTGTATGACAGGCTGCCCAGGTTGTAGACCGCAAGCAGATACTGAGGGTGAGACATGCCCAATACATCGCGCTGAATCCCGGCCGCCTCTTCGACATACTGAACAGCGAGGTCCATCTCACCAAGATATTCATAGGTCAGGCCCATGTTTGCCAGCGCTGAGGCCAGGTCCGGGCTACCCTCCGGGCGGGCCTGGCGATGAAGGGCAATGCTTTTTTCATATGCCGCGATCGAACTTTCGTAATCCTCCAGCTCGTCATATGCAGTCGCCAGGTTATTCCAGAGCACCGCTGTGCTGACGGTGTCGAATTCGATTCCAGCGTTTGCATCAGCAAATTCGAGAGCCTGTTTAAGAATTTCTATCGATCGATCAGGCTGGTCCATCTTGGGTAACAGTCCGCCCAGATCGATCAGCACATTGAACCGGGCCTGTGCAGCTTCCACACCGCTGTTCCCTTCAAGCAGTTCCAGTGCACCTGTATAAAGCTGCTCTGCCCGGACATAGTCCGATTCGTCCCAGGCCACGCCCGCCAGGGCATTCATCACACGCGCTGTCTCCACCGGGGTTTCTGACGGCCGATAGATCTCCAGTGCCCTTTCCAACTGTTCGCGGGCTGCACTGATCTCGCCGAGGCCACTCAGTGCAAAGCCAATGGCGTAACGCATTTCAGCTTCCAGCAAAGGCTGTTGCGAGAACTGCTCACCAATGGTTGGTATGGCATGTTGAAGGGCAGTTGCCAGGCTCATTGTTTCCGCGGTCAGATACGGATCGGAACGACCAATCATGTCCACCAGGAACTGTTTCGCGGACTCTGCACGATCTGCCTGTCGCCGGGCTTCCAATGCCTGCTGACTCACAACAACAAGCGCGCCGACCAGCGTGATAACCGTGAGCAGGGTTGCACCGGTCGCTCCCGGATGCCGTTGCACGAACTTTTTGAGACGATAGGTCATCGATGCACCACGCGCCTTGACCGGGTGCCCATTCAAGTAGCGCTCTATATCTTCGGCAAGTGCTGTTGCCGATGCGTAGCGGTGCTCAGAATCCTTGTGCAGCGCAGTCATCACGATGCGGTCCAGATCACCCCGCAGGGTCCGCTGGAGTGATTTAGAGCCTGGTAGCCCGCTGTTTTGTCCGCGATCACTGGATGCGATATGACTGGGGTCAGCAGGAATGGTGTCGGAAATTGTCCTTTCGATGCCTGCCGGGGTCAGGGATTCGATGGAGTACGGGCGCTGTCCGGTCAGCAATTCATACATCAGGACGCCCAGCGAATATACGTCGCTGACAATCCCGACTGTCTCACCACGAACCTGCTCCGGGCTTGCATATTCGGGGGTATACATCTGCAGGTTCATCCGTGTCCTGGGAAGCTCGCCCTCGCCGTCCTGACCTTCAAGCCTCTTGGCGATACCAAAATCGATCAATCGAACCTGTTGATTCGAGTCGACAAGTACATTGCCTGGCTTGATATCCCGATGCACGATGCCGCGTGAATGAGCCACCTGGAGCGCATTGCACAGGTCAAGAACCAGTCTGAGGCGGGATTCAACATCAAGCTCGCTGCTGGCACAAAAGCGCGTGATGGGTTCACCATCCACCAGTTCCATGACAACGTAGGGAATACCGTCCGCTGTTGAACCGCCATCGATGATGCGTGCAATTCCTGGATGCTCCAGCGACGCCAGGATGCGTCGTTCCGCTTCAAAGCGCATGAAAGCGTCAGCACTCATCAGGTCGGCCCGGAACAACTTGATGGCAACATCCTGCTCAAAAGCACCATCCATCCTGCGCGCTCTATAGACCGTGCTCATGCCACCGCTGGCCAGTTCGCCGGTGACCTCGAAAACGCCAAGCTGCTCTCCGATCCGATCGATGGAAATTCGGCTCAGAGGGCTGCTTTCCAGGAATCCACCACCACTATGGTCAGCCCTGGCAAGTTGCTCGACGCGCTCCAGCAGCTCATCGGATCCTTCACACTCGCGCTCCAGCCAGGCTTGCCGTTGCGCTTGCGGTTGCTCAAGGCTGGCAGCGAAAAGCTCCAGCGCCCTGGAATCGAGCGTGTCAGACCCTGAGCCAGGAGTATCCGAATCCCGGGTCATGATTGCGCTTTAAGCTGCAGGAATAACCAGGCACGGGCTGCCCGCCAGTTTCGGTTCACGGTGGACACGGATTGGCCCATGGCACTGGCTGTTTCTTCGATAGACAAGCCGCCGAAATATCGCATCTCGACAATCTCAGCCTGCTCTGGCTGTCGCTCTGCTAATCGTTCCAGCGCATCATCGAGCGCCAGCAGGTCAACAAAATCCTCATCCTGGGAACCAAACCCGGTATGTAAAGTGACGCTTTGGTCAGATGCGCGGCGGGCAGCATTGCGGTAACGCATGTGGTCAACCAGGAGTTGTCGCATGATCCGTGCTGACAGGGCGATGAAGTGGACGCGATCTGAGGACTGAACCTTCTCGGCACGATCCAGCTTCAGGAATGCTTCATGGACCAGGGCCGTGGGTTGAATCGTCTGGTTGCTTTGAAAACCCGCCAGCCGCGCACTGGCAATTCGTTTCAAATCGTCATACACCAGCTCGATGGCGCGATCTCGCGCTGAGTTGTCGCCATCCGACCATTGCCTGAGGAGACGAGTGACGTCGCCTGCTTCAGAGTTCATGCTGTTGTTCTCCCCTTGAACACAACCGCAAGAGTCCATGAAAAGTTGGAATTACACCTGCCCCTGCTTTGGATCAGACCCTATGGGCAGCCCTGCTCGTCCGACCTGAGTATAGCAATAAGCCTTGCTGTCGCATTTCAAGAACGACAATATCGCCCCGCCTCAATGGTGATTTTCGATGCGAGTCCAGCTGATGATTCGAGCCGGCATGCGCCTCCGGAACGGCCACTGCATGATCAAGCGGGAGTGACATTAACGCTGACCGACCGCATCGATGGATTGATCAAGCCTCTCCAGTGCAAGATCGGCATGTTCCCTGGCGAAGACAAGCGGCGGCCTGAATTTGAGAACATTGTCAAACTGCCCCGTCGTAGATATCAGCACTCCGGATTCACGCATTTTTTCCACGATGTTTGCTGCGATCGCTTTTGCCGGTTTCTTGTCAGAACGGTTTTCAACCAGTTCAACACCGAGAAAAAGACCCTTGCCACGCACATCTCCAATCAGCTCATGTTTGTCGGCCAATGCTTCAAGACCCTTTTTGAAATGCTCACCCGTGCGTTTCACATTGGCCAATATGTCTTCCCGCTCGACCACCTCCAGCACTGCTTTGCCGACCGAAGCAGACACGGGATTTCCTCCAAAGGTATTAAAGTAATGCGCCTTCTTCGCAAATTCTGAAGCAATCTGAGGCGTGGTCACCACGATGGCCAGCGGGTGCCCGGCACCCATCGGTTTACCCATTGTCACAATATCCGGAACCACGCCCGAGTCTTCAAAACCCCAGTAATGATCCCCCAGCCGGCACAGGCCGGACTGGACTTCATCGGCGATGATCAGGCCACCTGCAGCACGAACTTTTTCATAAACCTGCTGCAGGTAAGTCGCACCGGGCGTGAGTATGCCCTTGGCATCGTAAATACCATCAATCATCATCATGGCGGGCAATACGCCTCGACTGCGCAATTGTTCGATCGCATCATCTACCAGGCCGGCATAGGCAGATTCAGTTTCCGGCTGGTCATCGGGAAAAACACTGCGATAGGTGTATGGCGGTTCAACCTCAACAACAAAATCCAGGCCGGTCCGAACGGTGTCATTGTCCGGAGAAAGCTCAGAGACCAGGGTCGAATTTCCGTGATATGCGCCTGATGTGACAATGGCGCCAGTGTTACCAGTTACTGACCTGGCCATTCGATAGGCAAGGTCGTTTGCCTCGGTTCCCGTGCAAACAAACGTGCATACAGACAATTCACCAGGCAGGCGCCCGGCCAGCATTTCTGCATATTCAATGATGGCATCATGCAGGTAGCGCGTGTGTGTATTGAGCGTGGAAGCCTGCGTGCTGAGCGCTTCCACAACATCCGGGTGGCAGTGACCGACTGAAGGGACGTTGTTGTAGCAGTCGAGATAGCGTGTTCCCTGATCGTCGTATAACCACACACCTTCCCCGCGAACCAGGAACAACGGTCGCTCAAAGAAATGCCGGTACGTGTGGCCCATGACGCGCTTTCGGCGCTCACTTAGTGAATCAGCCTTCGGGTTCAATGGTGACTCCGGGCAGTGTTCAGACCACACTCACTTCTCAGGCGATCACGAAAGTCCTCGCTGTTGATTTTAGACAGTCGCTCAAGGCTGGATATGATGCGGGGTTTTTCATCAACGTCCTGCGGCGGAGAATGGGGCATATTCAACCGTCGGAATTCGAACAATTGCAGGGTAAGCAACTGCCGAACCGTGACAAGGTCCAGCAACAGGTCGGTCTCGTGAGCCGTCAACGGGGTCACCGAGTGGAAACCCAGACAGACCGAAATAGCAGTATCTTCAATCTCAATGCCTTTTTCCATGAAGTGGGACGCTGTGATGGCGATATCACTGATCAGTGGACCCTGGATCATATCGCCAAAATCAATCACTCCGATGACTTCTTCAGATTCAGAATCGGCTCGTAACAAATTGCCGCCATGCGCATCCTGGTGAATCACCTGTTGCCGAAGTTGCTTCAACTGCGGGTAGGCCCGGTGCTCCAGTCGATCCAGAAGTGGATCGCACAGTGCCCTGGCACCATCCGGTACCAGGTCGCGAAACTGTTGGGTGAATGTAAGGTTGCTGCCAATATCCCATGGCATGAAGGATTGCGATGCGGGGTGGGTGAAATCTGCAAGAGCACGATCCAGGCGAGCAAGAAAGCCACCGATACTCTGCAAACCACTCGTCGATGGAAAGGTCCCGGAAGAATACGGAATGCCGGGCAGGAAAGTCAGCAGTCGCACCAGCGATGATTCGCCTTTGTGTTGGTGCTGCTGAACCAGCCCGCCATCCAGCCCGGGCACCAGCCGAGGAACCGGAAGACCCGGATCGACCTGCTCAATGTGCAAGAGTGCTCTGACCTGGAAATCAACAGAACCCGGGTCTTCAGTCACACCAGATATCTTCAGGAGAAAACTTCTGCCATTCGGGCAGGTAATCCTTGTGTTCTGATCCCGCTCACCACCAAGGTCTTTCAAATCCCCGGATATGCCGAAATAACTTTTGGCAATTTCGCCCAATTCGTCTTCAGAAAAAGACGGCGATCCGAAACCAAGATCTTTAACCGTCAGAAAGGATTCCCTCTCCTTCGTCAGCGTCAATTCGAATTCTTCCTCTCGACCCAGAAATCTGCATTCCGGATGCCCAGTGCTTCCGGATCAAATGTGTATTCCTCTACCCCTGCTTTTTGCTGTCGTTCGTAGTCTCTCAACGCCTTGATGGCAGGCCGGCCCATGATGAAAATCAGGAGAATTCCCACAATGTTCAGCCAGGCCATCAATCCAACCCCGATGTCACCCAGTGTCCAGGCCAGTCCGGCAGCCCTGATCGTTCCATAAAAGACTGACCCAAGGAGGCAGAATTTCAGGATCAGCATCAGGCCGGGAACATTCCAGGTCCGCTTGATATATGCAACGTTGGTTTCTGCAATGTAGTAGTAGGCCAGCAATGTCGTAAATGCGAAGAAAAACAGGGCGATCGCCACAAACGGACCACCTACTCCTTTGTAGACACTGTCAACAGCCAACTGCGTGAACGCAGGACTGTTCGGGTCTACGCTGGCAGCCAGTATCCCTCCCGAGACTTCAGCCTCCAGGCCGGTGACCTGGTAACTGCCGGTGATCAGGATCATAAATGCAGTGGCTGAACAAACCAGCAGAGTATCGACGTAAACCGAAAAGGCCTGGACCAGGCCCTGTTGGGCCGGATGGTCGACTTCAGCAGCAGACGCTGCATGCGGACCAGAGCCCTGTCCCGCCTCATTAGAATAGACACCCCGCTTCACACCCCAGCCAATCGCGGCGCCCATTCCGGCCATGGGCGTGAAGGCATCATTGATGATCATTCCGAATATGCGCGGCACCTCGCCGACGTTCATGAAGATGATGACCAGCGCACTGATCACATAAGCCACAGCCATGAAAGGAACCACGATCTGGGTGAAATGGGCGATGCGCCTGACGCCGCCAAAAATCACAAACCCCAGGAATGCAGTCACCACCAGACCCATGCTCACCTTGGCCAGGTTTACTTCTCCAAAGGGCAATTCAATTAGCTTGCCGCCACCCACAGCAAGGTCAAAACCGTTGCTGATGGCATTGGCCTGTACGCCAGGAACCAGGAATCCGATGGCAATGATGGTTGTGAAAGCAAACAGCCAGGCATACCACTTCTGACCCAGTGCCTTTTCAAAATAATATGCCGGTCCACCACGGTACTGGCCATCATCGACTTCCTTGTAGATCTGGCCCAGGGTTGATTCCACGTAGGCCGTTGAAGCGCCAAGGAATGCCACGACCCACATCCAGAATACTGCGCCTGGCCCGCCAAAGCCGATTGCCGCAGCGACACCGGCAATGTTGCCGGTTCCCACGCGCCCGGACAGCGACACAGCCAGGGCCTGGAACGTTGAGATGCCTTGCTCTGACTCCCGCCCGCCTGTGAGGAGACGAATCATCTCGCCGAACTGTCGCACCTGGACGAAGCGGGTGATGATGGAGAAAAACAACCCCACACCAAGGCAAAGGTAAACCAGTGCGGGACTCCACACCCATGAATTGATTGTTCCGAAAAATTCCTGCATCCGACATCCACTCTGAATCAGGCCCAAGAGTATAGAACATCGTCGTGCAGAGACTGCTTTCCGAAATCTGTCACTAGTTGCCGTGTTTTTTCACATGAAAGCTGAATGGCTAAATCTAAAAATCATTATTTTCAGAGGTTTATGGAGCTTGGCGCGTAATTTGCATGAACTATCGCGATAAGGGACCACTCAAGGACCATCGGCAATGAAAAAGCGTGAAAAGGGATTTGGCGGACTACAGGTCTTGCTTCTGGCATCCATCATCGGCGCTGCCGCCCTGCTGGTCGTTTCAAAACACCAGGCAGTCACAAACAAGGCCAAAATCACCGAAGCCATTAACCTGGCCAGTGAGTCCAAACGCAGGATTGCCCGGAATTACATGGTCTCAGGCAGCTTTCCACGAACCGCCCAGGAATCCAAAGCCATGTTCACCGGAACTTCATCGCAACCTGAACATGTTCGGGACATGAAAATTGAACACAATCGATTTGGTGATTCGGTGACCATCAAGGTTTTTCTCAACGACGACGTGGTGGAAGGCGACCCGGGTGAAGATCAGTACGTTTACATTTCGGGATTCCGCACCCAGGGCGGCGAATACGAGATCGAATGGCAATGTGGAGGCATTGGCATCGGTCCGGAGATGCTGCCGGAAGATTGCCAGGGCTAAGATTCAGGACAACCCGGTTACAACGACCGCAAGGATTTGCGGAGCGTGAACAGACCCCGGCTTTCAAGCCAGGGTTTTTTTATGCGTCTCATTTTCCTGTCTTCGCGAAAGCGAGAACTGCCTGTACCTTTCTGCATGGAAACCAGGAGACTGTTTACACCCGATTCCTGAACAAACATTCACGGGTTTGTGCGTATGCTTCATAATGTATTCCGAAACCTTTCCCGATGGAGAACGCACATGTTGATAACTGCAGCAAGCAACAAACCAGCTCGATTGATCACACTCTCGGCAATCATTGGATTTTCAATGCTGCTGTGTGCCTCAGCCTTTGCAAAGGAAAAATTGCCAGAGGTTAGCAAAGACGGACTGCACCTGGTGAAGGGCACCAAAGCCGCGGTCGTTTACGCAAAACCAGGTGCCAGCCTTGATGGCTACACAGAGGTCATGCTGGTCGATTGTTTTGTCGCATTCAAAAAGAACTGGGAGCACGACTACAACCTGAACGCGGTCGGTCTGGAAGGACGCGTATCAGACAAGGATGCAGAGAAGATCAAGACGGAACTGGCAGCAGAATTTAAAACCGTGTTTGCTGACGAACTGACGAAGAAGGGCCACACAGTCGTGGACAAAGAGGGAGACGGCGTCTTGCTGGTTCGTCCTGCCCTGATCAACGTGGATGTCTATGCGCCCGATGTCAGCAACCGCATGGGAAGAACCCTGATTCGCTCAGCCGGAGAGATGACGCTCTACATGGAGTTATACGATTCTGCCACCAACAGCATTCTTGCCCGTGTCATCGACCCCCAGGCCGACGATGGCGCATTTGCCAAGGAAGCCAATCGTGTCACCAACAAGGCAGCAGCCGATCGTATCCTGCGCCACTGGGCAGATATGCTTGCCAGGCATCTTGGCGAGGTCAAGGAAAAGGATAGCTCCAGCTAGGTTACGAGCAATCAGTTGCAACAGGCTTTTTCGCCATTTTCCTGGCGAGCCATGTTTT
>DATFLY010000121.1:0-21767 GCA_035267185.1 Lysobacterales bacterium
GGCGCGTACAACGCCTGCCAGGGAACACTCATCAACGATGGCTATGGCGCGATAGCCAAGCTCAGCAGCGCGTGCGACCAGTTCCTGTGGCTGTGAAGCCCCGGTCAGGAAGGAGAAGTTGCTGGTGCAGACGAGTTCGGCATATTCACAAGACATACTGTAAATATATACAGTATTTATTTATCTCTCAAATGATGTTGGTTAAAACATTCGGAAGACTGAAGAGGTGGAGGGTGCTGTCAGAAACCCGCAGCAAGTACATCCCTGTATGCTCGGATGCGTCATCCCTGACGCATACGGTTTTTGAGAAACATATCTGGTTCGCTCATGACAATCATTCAGTAACGAGAGCGGCTAAGGGCAATCCCCTGATGCGCTCATTTCCTCGACTTGCTCGATGACCAGGAAGTCTTCCTTGCCGCGCCCGTCACGGGCGGGGCGGGTCACGTAATTGCCGGAAACCACGGTAAAAATCTGCTCGCCCGACTTTTTTGCCTCGCGCCGGTAGCCACTTTCAAGGCTGTAAACGCCACCTTCACGTGCAACCGGGTAAACCGAGGCAGTTTCACAATCAATGAATTCGCCTTCACCACCTGCGTAGTAGTAAAAACCTGAAAGCGTGGGGTTGTTGGCTCGCACAACTTCTGCCATTCGCTCCACTTTGCCACCAGGAACATGCTTGAGCATGATCTCTACCGGCCCGCTGCTGTTAGCCTCCAATACCGGATAAGACCCGACGGATTTGAACATCAAACGAACCTGTTCCATCACCACCGCACGTAACTCGTACTTGTGTCCCTCTTTAATTTGCGTTGAATCGTATTCCAGGGAAAACGCGAGCGGAGGCGCACCGAACCCGGCAACAAAACCTTCAGCGATCACAATCGGCTCTTCGTCCGCTGCAGTCACATCGATCAGTTCAACCGTGGTGATGGATTCCGGCGCAAGGATGATGTCTTCCTCATAGGTGACCGTGCCGCGAATGGTTTCCATTACAGGTTCTGTATCAACAACTTCCACAGGCTGTTCCTGCTCCTTGGAATTGCAGGCTGCAAGAATGACCGAACAAAACACGATTGCGCCAAATTTCAGTGGGGACAATTTAAGCAGATCTTTCATAAATAAATTTCCTTGCCGGTGAGTACAGTTCCCGGGTTCGCGCCTATCGACAGCAAAGTTGTTAAGAAAGTTCGAAAGAATTTCAGTTGTCGGGAGAGTCTGAATCGCGCCCGGTGACTGCTCCGGTCAATACCAGTCGCATGCCTTCTTCGAAAGTCATATCGATGGGGCGCAGGCAATCGCGACTGAGAAACAGGGTGTAGCCCCCAAGCTGGTAGCTCATGGGCATGTAGACCGCCACGGCATCATCTTTTTCAGGTTCAAATGGAAGCGATGAGAATGATTCCCGGGTCACAAACCCAATCAATTCGAAATCCTGCCCTGGCAGACGGACCAGCACGACTTTTTCCATGGCCCTGCTGTCGGGACTGAAGTAACCGATAAAGTCCTTGGCGGCGTTGTAGACGGTTTTTACCAGCGGCAGGCGATTCAGTACCCCTTCACCCAGTTCGAAAAGTCTCTGGAAGATCAGCACGTGCGAGAGCAGGCCAACCACGATGATCAGCACAACGGCAACCACCAGGCCCATGCCCGGGATGTACCAGCCTTCCGGTAGCATGGCCGCGAGCAGCCGCCCCAGAAGTCGTTCAGCGCCCCAGGCAAGCCACCAGGTGACCGCGACGGTCAGCACCACCGGGATGACGACTGCGAGTCCCTTGAGGAATAGTTTCCCGAGGCTGTTCATGGCGATTTATCGTGCCGGATTTCTATGTCGAATCCGGGTATTTCTTGCGCATTCTGACGACTGAATCAGAGATGAGGTGTTGCAGTACGTTTTTATCGACTTCTTCGAGTTTGTTGATATAGAGGCAGGATTTTCCGGTCTTGTGTTTTCCAAGTTTCTCCAGTTCTGATTCGTAATCGCTAAAACCCGGAATGATGTATACCGAAATGTTGGATTTGCGGGGTGCAAAACCAACCAGCATGAAATCACCTTCACGACCACTGTCATATTTGTAGTGATAGCTACCAAAACCAATCATACTGGCACCCCACATTTTTGGTTCGCAGCCAGTGGCTTCCTGCATCATCGTCAGTATTTCCTCGCAGTCTTTCCTTTTGGATTCGTTGTCAACGCCCTCCAGAAACTTTTGGACGCTGGCATCGTTTACTTTCGTCTTAAGTTCGCTCAACTGGATTCTCCCTGATACCGAAAACGTTTATTGAAGAATTATGAAACACGAAATATAATTCATGGTACGCGGAAATTGGCTATTATGCGCTGTTTCCGCAACCTGCCGCTGCAGGAACAGATAATGGGCGAATGGACCTTTTTCAGCAACCACGGTCACGTTTTGGTCTGCCTCTCGCGTGATCGCGAGGCGAGACTACGTGATGTGGCTGTTCAGGTTGGAATTACCGAAAGAGCTGTACAGAAGATCGTCCGTGACATGCAGGATGCAGGATATCTGGAGGTCACCAAGCATGGACGGCGCAATCGGTACCGTATCAACAACCGCAAGGCACTCAGACATCAGCTTCAATCAGGTTGCACAATAGGGCAATTGTTGAGGTTGCTGGGGCGCAAGCTTGAAGCCGGAACATCGAAGCCGGATGAATCACAACTTCAGCCCCAGGTGCAAATGCAAGCTGCGCCGGAGGAATTAGTCAAGCCAGAACCCGATCATCAGGTACCCGATGAGACTGTTCGGGTTGAGCCCGAGCCGGTTGCTCCTGACCCTGAATCCATGCCAGTTCAACTCGAACCTGTTGAAGCTGAACCCGTCCTGGTTGAACCCGACCCGGTTGAGCCCGAACCTGACAGCCAGTCCGAAAAGAAGCCTGAAAAGGCCGATCTCGAGCAAGGTCAGCTTTTTTGATTCAGCCCTGAAGGGCGCAAAGGACAAATTATATGCCATCTGATTCAAGGCCAACGGTGTTGATCACCGGTGCAGGCAGCGGTCTGGGTGAAGCGATGGCAAGTTCATTTGCCCGGAAGGGTTATGACGTTGCGGTTTGTGATATCGATCTGGCGCGCGCAGAAAACGTTCTTGAAAACATCATCGGGACGGCGCCTGGCAGTTTCAGTTATTGCATGGATGTCCGCAGTGAAGCTGATTGGGATGATGTCCACCAGCGGGTGCTGTCTGAGTGGGGAAGGTTAAATATCCTTGTGAATAACGCCGGAGTGGCTGCGGCAGGAAACTGCGAAGACACATCACTTGAAGACTGGCGTTGGGTGATCGATATAAACCAGATGGGTGTCATCCTGGGATGTCATCGTTTTATTACATTGCTGCGAAAAACCGCAGCAACAAATTCCGGTCATTGTCACCTGGTCAACGTCGCCTCATTTGCCGGGATGGCGGCCATGCCTGGCATGAGTGCTTATGGTGTTGCCAAAGCAGCTGTTGTAGCGTTGTCGGAGCAATTGCGTGCTGAGCTGTACGATTCCGGGATTGGTGTAAGTGTTGTTTGTCCGGCATTCGTGAAAACACGATTGCTCGAGACATTCAGAGCCAATGATGCAAGCCATCGCGCCAGGGTCGAAAACTGGATGAAGCGGTCTGATGTGACCGCCGAGGATGTTGCATCACAGACTTTGGCCGCAATCAGCAGTGGCAGGTTTCTTGTTCTTACACATTCACTGACCAAACGGGCCTGGTTTATAAAAAGACTGATGCCGGAACGATATTTTCGCAGAATGATCAAAATGAACCGCACCAGGAAACCTGAAAACGAGCAAACAGTATCGTCATGAGTGATAAAAAAGCCAATTGGATGATCTATGGCGCAACCGGCTACACAGGTCGATTGATGGTCGAAAAGGCAGTCGCCGACGGGATGCGTCCCATCGTCGCCGGACGCAACCCTGAACTGGTCACAGAATTGGCGTCTGAACACGGACTGGATTCACGTACATTTGAGTTGTCCGATGCCAATGCCACCCGTGAGGGCATAAGAGGGTGTCGTTTGGTGCTGCACTGTGCAGGACCTTTTTCAGTCACCAGCCAGCCCATGATCGAAGCATGTCTGGCCGAGCAGGTGCACTATCTGGACATCACCGGAGAAATTCCGGTTTTCGCGAATGCGCATCGGCAATCTGACGATGCCAGTCGAAAGGATGTTTTGCTGATTCCCGGAGTTGGCTTTGACGTCGTTCCTTCTGATTGTCTTGCAGCACGACTGGTCGAGCAACTTCCGGCTGCAACACACCTGACGCTGGCCTTTGATGCAGCAGGCGGCCCCAGTCCGGGAACTGCCAAGACCGCTGCCGAAGGAATGTCAAAGGGTGGCTGCATTCGTCAGGACGGAAAACTCATGCGGGTGCCTGCGGCATGGAAGACCCGGCGTATTCCTTTCGCACCCGGAGAGCGCGAAGCGGTGACCATTCCCTGGGGTGATGTTTACACCGCATACGTGAGCACCGGCGTTCCGAATATCCAGGTGTACATGGCCGTGCCGCCGGCCCGAATCAAACAAATGCGTCGAATGAAATTCCTGTCACCATTGATGGGTATTGGCTTCATTCAAAATTTCATCAGGAAGCGTATTGAGCAAAATGTCTCGGGGCCATCAGCTGAAAAAAGGGCCGAAACCCGGTCCGAGTTGTGGGGTGAAGCTGTCAGTGCGGACGGTCGTAAAGTCAGCGCAACCATGACGGCACCCAACGGATACGAGCTAACCGTTATCGCTGGACTTGCAGTGACCCGATATGTCCTGGAGAACGATATTGAAGGGGGTTACTACACGCCGTCTTTACTGATGGGGGCGGATTTTGCTGAATCGTTACCTGGAGTCAGCATTCAAATTCACGAGGTCTAGCTACCCTGTTTGCCTGGGGCGAGTGTTCCAAACCGGGCCTCCGGATCGACATCATCAACTTCATTGACAGTGCAGAACAATCGTCCATCTGCCACTTGTGCCGTGATTTGACGGTCGCCAGGTATGCTTTTGATGTTGGAAATCAAGGCGCCGGAGTCTGTTGCAGTTAACAGGGAGTACCCGCGCCCGACCGTTTGAAGCGGACTGACAGCATTCAGTGTTGCCGATGCCCTTGCTGTTCTTTCCGCACTCCTTTGTATTAATAACCTGATTTCCCTGTTTAACCGGCTGGACGTTGTTTTCAGACGGTCGCGCGCCTCCGTGATTTTCCTGCGGGGGTGAAGGACGGAAAGCTGTCTTTGAAAGTGCTTGATGTTTTGCCCATCTCGCTGCAGGCGTTGTTGCATCTCCCTGCTTAACCCATATTGAGCCAGATCCAGACGTTTGCGTTGCTCATCGAGCTTTCGGCCCGGGTGGCATTGCTGCAATCGATGAGAGGCATGATCCAGTCGCTGGGTAAATTGATGACGCCGGTCTTCAATCCGCACCAGCAGTTGCCTTCGTAATCGAACGAACTGTTCCCTGAGTATCCGGGCATCAGGCGTGGAAAGTTCCGCAGCTGCTGAAGGCGTCGGTGCGCGCAGGTCAGCTACAAAATCAGAAATACTGAAATCGGTTTCATGGCCCACGGCGGAGACCAGTGGAATCTCAGAAGCGAAAATGGCCCGGGCAACCTGTTCATCGTTGAATGCCCACAGGTCTTCAAGCGAGCCACCACCACGTCCCATGAGAATGACATCAGCCCATTGATGCTGGTTTGCAGCGCCAATCGCCCTCACCAGGGCAGGTGGTGCTTCATCACCCTGCACAGGTACCGGGTAAATACGCACCCTGGCCAGCGGCCAGCGACGCCTGAGTACATGAAGCATGTCCCTGACAACTGAGCCACTCGGTGAAGTAATGAGTGCAATATTCAAGGGGTGTGCGGGCAGGGGTTTTTTCCGGTCCGGTTCAAACAGACCTTCTTTTTCCAGCTTGAGCTTCAGTGCTTCGAACTGCTGTTGCAACAATCCTTCACCGGCGTGCTGCAGACTGTCGATGATCATCTGGTAGTCGCCGCGAGCTTCATAAAGGCTGATTCGCCCTCTAACCAGGACCTTTTGGCCATTCTCCGGCTGTACTGGTTGCTTTATTGCTGCGCCTCTGAACAGGGCACAGCGAATCTGGCTGCGATCATCCTTAAGGCTGAAATAAAGATGCCCGGACGCCGGACGGGAAAGATTGGAAACCTCGGCTTCCAGCCAGATTTGGGAGAATCCGGCTTCCAGATGCAGCTTTGCTTCCCGGTTCAGTTCAGTTGGTGTGTAAATGTGACGACTGGTCATGTGCCGATGATAAACCCGATGTGGTGAAATCACATCACTGCAAGATATAATAGCCTGCTAAATCGCCCGGGATCTCCCGGGCGTTATTGCACCCGGATCAATTCCGGAACCCGCTTGGGAGGAAGATCGAATGCAGCCGATAGAAGAAGCACTGACATTTGATGATGTTTCCCTGGTGCCCGCCTACTCAAGTGTCCTGCCCGGTGATGTCGACCTTCGTTGCAAGCTGACGCGCGAAATTGAAATGCCGGCTCCGCTGGTTGCGGCTGCCATGGACACTGTCACCGAAGCCCGACTGGCCATTGCCATGGCACAGGAAGGTGGCATCGGTGTGATTCACAAAAATATGTCGGTTGAAGAGCAGGCTCAGCAGGTCAGGGTCGTCAAGAAATATGAAGCCGGGGTGATCAAGGACCCCATCACGGTTACGCCCGACTCAACCATCCGTGAAGTTTTCGAAATCACCCGACAGAACAACATCAGTGGCGTGCCCGTTGTGGTACGTGGTGGTGAAAACGATGGCGAACTCGTGGGTATCGTCACCAGCCGTGACATGCGCTTTGAAACGCGACATGGCGATCCGGTCAGCAAAATCATGACGCCCAAGGAAAAGCTCGTCACGGTTCAGGAAGATGCCAGCCAGGATGAAGTCCTGGGCCTGTTGCACAAACACCGGATTGAAAAAGTCCTGGTGGTCAATGACCGGTTTGAATTACGCGGATTGATCACGGTCAAGGACATTCAGAAATCCACGGACTTTCCAAATGCGGCGAAAGATTCGCAGGAACGCCTGATCGTGGCGGCGGCCGTTGGCGTGGGTGGCAACACTGATGAACGGGTCGACGCACTGGTTTCTGCCAATGTTGATGTGATCATCGTGGACACAGCCCATGGCCATACCAGGGGCGTGATGGACCAGATTCGGGCCGTGAAACGTGATTTTCCTGATGTGCAGGTGATTGGTGGAAATGTCACCACGGCTGAAGGTGCACTTGCACTGGTCGAGGCGGGTGCCGATGGGGTCAAGGTTGGCCAGGGTCCGGGATCAATCTGTACCACCCGAATCGTTGCTGGTGTTGGTGTGCCCCAGATCACCGCGGTTGCCAACGTGGCTGCAGCTCTAAAATCTTCAGGTGTCCCGGCAATTGCCGATGGTGGCGTGCGATTTTCAGGCGATTTTGCCAAGGCCATAGCGGCTGGTGCATGGACAGTGATGATCGGCAGCCTGTTTGCCGGAACAGAAGAGGCGCCGGGTGAAGTAGAGCTTTACCAGGGTCGGTCATACAAGTCGTATCGTGGAATGGGCTCTCTGGGTGCGATGCAAAAAGGTTCCAGCGATCGATATTTTCAGTCTGATGTTTCCAAGGAAAAACTGGTGCCGGAAGGCATCGAGGGCAGGGTGCCTTACAAGGGGCCTTTGTCTGGTGTGATCCATCAGTTGCTTGGCGGTCTTCGGTCATCCATGGGATATACCGGTTGCGCCAATATCGCTGCATTCAGGGACAAGGCGCAATTTGTGCGGATTACCAATGCAGGCGTGAGGGAAAGTCATGCCCATGATATTCAGATCACCAAGGAAGCGCCGAATTACAAACTTGGTTAAATCCATCGGTTAAAATTTGCCGGGAACCTGTTAATGACCAGAGATATTCACAGCGATCGCATCCTGATTCTCGATTTCGGCTCGCAGTACACTCAGCTGATTGCCCGGCGTGTCAGGGAAATCGGGGTTTATTGCGAAATCTGGCCCTGGGATGTGCACCCGAAGGAAATTCGTGAGTTCTCGCCGCGCGGAATCATTCTCTCCGGTGGTCCGCAATCTGTTCATGCCGATGATGGGCCTCAAGCGCCTGACATTGTGTTCGAACTGGATATTCCCGTATTGGGCATCTGTTATGGCCTTCATACAATGGCAATGAAACTGGGTGGCCGTGTCGAATCCTCACCTCTCAAGGAATTCGGGTTCGCGCAGGTCAGGGTCACGCAGGCCGGACGTCTGCTCCAGGACATCGAAGACCACATTGATGATGATGGTGACCCACTGCTTGATGTGTGGATGAGCCATGGAGACAAGGTTACCGAACTGCCTGCAGGCTTTGAATTACTTGCCAGTACGTCATCGGCACCCATCGCGGCAATCGCAGATGATGGTCGCGGATATTTCGGAATCCAGTTTCATCCGGAGGTGACGCACACCGCCCAGGGCAAGCGAATATTGAAACGCTTTGTCAGGGAAATCTGCGGTTGCGAGGCACTCTGGAATTCCAGCAACATCATCCAGGACGCAGTAGAACGCGTTCGCGAGCAGGTCGGAAATGGCAAGGTGATTCTTGGCCTGTCGGGTGGTGTCGATTCGAGCGTTGTTGCGGCATTGCTGCATCGCGCGATTGGCGACCAGCTGACCTGCATTTTCGTGGATACCGGATTGCTTCGTTACCAGGAACGCGAGCATGTCATGGCGACTTTTGCCAGGCATATGGGTGTTAAGGTGATTTGCGTGGAAGCACGCGATCGTTTCCTTGGTGCACTCGAAGGCGTCAGGGACCCGGAAGACAAGCGCAGGGTCATTGGCAGGTCTTTTATCGAGGTATTTGAAGATCAGGCTGCGTCATTGATGGACGCTACTGATAATGACCCGGTCCGGTTTCTTGCCCAGGGCACCATTTATCCGGATGTCATCGAGTCTGCAGGTGCCCACACAGGCAAGGCCGCGGTGATCAAATCGCATCATAACGTGGGTGGCCTGCCCGAGGAAATGAACCTCGAACTGGTCGAGCCTCTGCGAGAGCTGTTTAAAGATGAAGTTCGTCGCATTGGTGTTGAACTGGGCCTGCCTTCTGAAATGGTCAATCGGCATCCGTTTCCAGGGCCGGGACTGGGCGTGCGGATACTTGGTGAAATTCACGCCAAGTATGTAGAGCTACTGGCGCAAGCTGATCACATTTTCATTGAAGAGCTCTACAAAAATGATCTTTACGACAAGGTGAGCCAGGCATTCGCCGTTTTCCTCCCCGTTAAATCGGTCGGCGTTACTGGCGACCAGCGTCGTTATGAATACGTGATTGCATTGCGGGCTGTTGAAACGATAGATTTCATGACAGCCAGATGGGCGCGTTTACCTTACGAGTTCCTGGAGCATGTTTCTTTAAGAATTGCTAATGAAATCAGTGGAGTATCACGGGTTGTTTACGATATTTCCGGGAAACCGCCAGCCACCATTGAATGGGAATGAGCGACGCTGACTGGATGCGCGAGGCTTTGAAGCTGGCGCATCAGGCAGAATCTCAGGGTGAGGTTCCTGTCGGCGCGCTCGTGGTCAGGGACGATGAGGTTCTCGGCCAGGGCCGGAACCAGACTATTTCACTGAACGATCCTTCCGCTCATGCCGAGATTGTCGCCTTGCGTGAAGCCGGATCCAATGCAGAAAATTATCGATTGCCGGGATGCACACTGTTTGTCACCCTGGAGCCTTGCGCAATGTGTGTGGGTGCAATGATCCACAGCCGTGTTGAAAGACTGGTTTTCGGCGCCTTTGATCCCAAAACGGGTGCTGCAGGTGGGAGTTTTGATCTGATTGGTCATCCTGCACACAACCACAGGATTTCCGTTCAGGGTGGGGTGCTGTCCGAAGAATGTGGTGAACTGCTCCGGTCTTTTTTTCGTTCCCGACGTTAAGTCAGTGGCTTGCTAATCAATTTTCAGCAGGAACTTGAATGCAACCGAAGCCATCAGGAACGCGCTAAAAAACACGAAGAGTGATCCGCGCATCCAGCCAGGTCCGAAGCTCAGAAATTGCATGGTTGGCAATTCGATCGTCACATCGTCAACCTGGGAATCATCCGGAATGTACCCTGCCGGGTTGGCGAGCAGCCAGTTCCACCATTTGCGCTTGTGAATCACGCCATGAAGTTCTTCAGAGGAAAGGTCAAGCTGAGTCTCAGAATCAAAAACCAGGGAAATCGTTTCGTCATCGGTGGGCCAGGTGATTTTCCAGCCCGTTTCCAGGGTGGTTGCTTGCGCACCGTCTGACCAGGTGAGTTGTCCGGTTGTCGGATCAGCTACCACGTTGATTTCAGCGCCTGGTTCCGGGGATACGTAAATGAAAGCGGTAGCAACCCAGGCCACGATGAACAAAATTGGAATGGTTGCCAGTAAGGCCGGTCCTATGGAAAGTCCAAGCTGCCGGAATCCAAGGGAGAAAGTCTGGCGAATCAGGGGCATCAGCTCACTGAAATCACCGTCAAATCGTGAGATGGCTTCCTGTTGTTCCTTTTGCCGGGACTTGAGTTCCGAAATGCTGTCCTGGTTGGAAAGGCGACGATAAATCAGCATGGTTAACCAACCGCACAGGATGCCCCAGAGCACCAGTCGAACAGAAACCGGAAGGACGCTTGCAAGAACCTGATCGGCCGCGGCCAGGAGCGGCGCGGGCAGATCGAATAAACCCATCAGTCGCGATGACCTTCGCTGGGTTCACTTTCTTCAGACAGGGTTTCACCAATCGCTTGCTCACCTTCAGCAGAGGCATTCTGGCGTCGTTTTTTCAACACTTTTCTCAGTGGCCACATGATGATCGCGCCAATGGCCACGACGATGGTGACGATGATCCCCAGCAAGGATCCGAGCACACTGATTCCGGCGCCGGGGCCGATATAGGCGCTGGCAGGAGCGGAGAGCAACAGGGCGAAAATCAAAAGGGTGAATCTCAACATCGTTTTTATTTTTTACGGTTTGGTTTCGGCGCAGAAGTATATCGTAATCACTACCCGGAAGTGTGATTTTCAAACTGGCGAATATGCTGCTCAAGACGTCGATAAACCGGGTGACAATGCTGTTCAATCTCAATTTGCTCAGCTGAGGTGAATTCCGGCTTATAGTAATCCGGCAGGGTTAGCCGACTTGAAAAGTGTTTCCTGGAATCTGAAAAAGACGCCTTGTCCAGGTCGCAATGATCAAGTATCTGATCGATCACTGCTTCAGATTGAGCGCACAAATCCTCATAGCGAAACAGCAGACACTGATCGGATAGTTCCTGATGAGACTCCAATTGCGTACAAAGAAACTGGTAGGTTGCGGCCCAGTAGCGCGCCCAGCCCTCGACTTCATTGCCCTTTTGCCAGGCAGATTCGATGGCAGTGTTGGCTTCCTGGTCTCCGAAGTTGACCTGGCGTCGATCAGGCCCGAATTCGAAATGACCGGACATTCCCAGCTGTTTCCCGACGCGCGGGTCTAACTTCGAAGCGCGGGAGAATAGCGTGTGTTGCTTGATCAACGATGCGATGTGGTGTTCCGGTTGGCGAATCGGAACCAGGAAACGAGCGTTCGAAAAAAGCCGCTGAAGATAAGCAAGCCTGGAAATATTGTAGTTTCCCTTTGCAAGGTACCGTTTTGCCTTCCTGACTGCCAGAAGCTTTCGGATATGGTCGGTATAGAATTTATCGAATCTTTTATGTCCGTCGTTTTCGTCAAGTACGTTGATCCGCGAAGGATCGTGAAGATTTTCAAAAAACGCCATCCACAACACTTCCTCGACTGCTTCCGGGCTGTCCTGACTGACCATGATGCGATCCCGGTGCGCACGAACGCTGGGCACAGGCGGCTCACGACGTGACTTCTGCAACAGGTAGTTACGCCAGAATGGCGTCCAGGGATTCGGGAAATCGCTGTAGTGATGGCAGGTCAGGGCAGGGTGCGATTCAAGCATCTCGGTCACGATGGTTGTTCCGGCGCGCGCCAGGCTGGTGACATAGACCGGGCTTTCTACGGTAACGCTCTCGATCTCATCTGCCACTGCCTTTGTTTCGAGATCACCCATCCATCGCCAGAAACCAGAAGTGGAGTTGAAGAACCTTGACTGCCAGTAAAGACCGCCGGGCACATCGATTCGATCACTTTTTTGATTCAAGGAAAATGTCCGACCAAATCAGCGCTCAATCCTGCCAGGTCTCGAGCACGTAGTCGGCCACGTCGGCTATGGATTGGATGGCTTGATTGTCACGGAATGATGTAAACAGCACACCAGGTACGGCCTCCGGGGTCATGCAATGATCTCCCGACCATTTACGCGCATTGTCTTCGACCAGAACGCCAGGTACTGCACCCAGAGTCGTCTGCCAGGAGGCACGGAAACCGGGCGCATAACCAGCAACCAGGTCAGGCGCATCACCATTGCCGTTGCCGGGGTACAGCTGGTCGCCATCAAAAACATTCGCAACGATTTGCAGGTCGTTTTTCGGGTCCACGGCAAGCGGGAGTTCCGCAATGATTCGGCGTTTAATGGCATCCGCCTCGCTGTCACTGACAATCCCGTTGGCTTCACGGCCGGTTCGATTCAGGTAAATGCTGTTAAGGCCGAGCGCATACGCTCGTGTTTTGGACCAGTCGATATTGGTAAAACCGGGGCCGGACTCGTCCTGCTCGTCATTCAGAACCATCAGCCCGTTGTCCACCAGCCAGCGGTTGAGATGCACGGCTCTCCTGAATGGCGCAAACCCGTGATCACTAATGACCATCAGGCGGTCGTTTGGACCCATCTGTTCCATGGTCCTGCCAAGAATCCGGTCCGCCTCCTGGTAGATCCAGTGAATGGCAGTACGCGCTTCTTCCGAGGTTTCATCAAACAGCGGGTGCTGCGGATCGATCCCGCGATAAAACATGTGTGAAACCCGGTCGGTTTGCACAAAAACCCCGGTGATCACATCGCTGTCATTCCGCTCAAGAGCGTCAAAGAACATCATTTCACGTTCTTTTAGCGTTTCCCTCACCATGTCCAGCCAGGCACTGTCAGGAATATGTCCCTCGTTCAGTGACCAGGTTTCTTCCGGCATGCCTATGGTGTGGAACAAGCCGTGTTCCGCCGCCAGTTGTTCAGCATAGTCAGGCGGGGAGGTCAGTGGCACAACGGGGGCACGTGGGTCAATCTGGATCGGGGAAACATAGAGCTCAAGACGCGGGTAGCTGGAGACCAGCAACACACGGACAATTCCGGATACCGATGCGGGTCCAAAAAAATCAAACTCTACCGTAATCCAGTCTGACCATTGTCCCTCTTCAAGCTCTACGATTGAGTCTCCAAGCTCAACACGGGCACCATCGCCTGAAGGGTCAATGACAAGTGTGGTCTCAAGAGGAGGCGCTTCCGGTTTCAATGGGTGGGCGGGTCCTTCCAGTGCGGTGACGATGTGTCCTTCGCGATTGGGGCGGATTCGAACCGTCCGAGTACTTCCGGTTGAAGCTGCGGACAACGGTTGAGTTGCAAATATGGTGTACGTGCCCTGGGTTCCGAGCAGGTCCGGTACGCCCATTCCCGAAAACATTCTGTGGATCGGGTCGGGAGGGAAGGTGACCGGAACACGCAAAATCGTCGAGTAACCGCCACCTGATTCAACCTTGCTCCAGAACGGATCACCCAAACGTCGATTGATGATTTCGCCACTGTCCAACGGCAGGCTCATGCCGAAAATATCGAGTACATTTTCCGGCGGAACGGTGCGTGAAATTGAAAAAGCCGGTTGGTAGGTCTGCGGGTCTCTTCTCAGGAAATCGTAGATGCCATGCTGGCCCGGATGCATTCCGGTTGCAAAGTCTGACCAGGCAACCGGTGACTGGGGAGGGTTGCTGGTTTCAAGCGGACGAAATCCACCTTGTGCTGCCAGAGCTGAAAAATTCGGCAGGCTGCCGTCTTCCATCCACTGGCTGACCAGGTTTGGGTCCATGCCATCAAAACCCACGATAATCAGTCGTTTGCTGACTTCCGGCGGCTGCTCCGAGCAGGCTGCCAGAAACAGGGCTGCAACCCCGGCCAGGATCGGGAGTAACGGCCTCATTGGATATATCCCAGGGATTTCAATTCTTCGATTTGTTCTTTGCTGAGCAGGTCCTGGGGCGCTTTGCCCTGGTTGACACTTCGAATCAGGGCGCAGGGTTCGGCAGAGATTGATTCCTCAAGCAGCTTTCCGAGTTGATTGGCGACCTCAGGTTGATCAAGCACGAGGTTTCGCGTTTCGGACGGATCAGCATTCAGATCGTAAAGTTCTTCGCTGAATTCAGGCGTGCAGAGCTGGATGAGCTTCCTGCCGCCGCTGGCGCTCAGGATCTCGTACCGCCTGGGATTGGTCATGCCCGTGACGATGCGGTGCCTGTCCGGGTCCAGCGAGACCCGCAGGTCTTTGCCATCGAGACTGCCAGGTGCAGTGACGCCGACCATCGAAGCGATCGTGGGCAGAAGGTCCATGGTCATCACGGGTTCTTCAACCCTGTCACCTTCAAGATGACCAGGATGACGTATGAGGAAGGGGACCCTGACCAGTAGGTCATAAAGAGCGTTGTGCTGCACCTGGCCATGTTCCATGAATTCTTCACCATGATCGGCAGTAACGATGATGATGGTTTCATCCAGGGTGCCGGATTCACGTAAATGCGCCATCAGCTGACCAAAATTGTGGTCTGCGAAAAATATCTCTCCATCGTACAGATCGCGAGCACGTTTTAATTCTTCAGGGTTTTCAATTTCAAAACTGCCGCCTACCTTTTCGGCAAACCGTCCGTCCGTCATTGGTCCGGCCAGGTGCGCAGATATTTCCCTGAACTCATAGGGCGTATGTGGTGATATGAAATGCACCCAGCCAAAAAATGGCTTGCTGTTGCTCGCAGCCTTGTCAATCTGCTCGATGGCCACTTCAAGCAGTTTTTCATCTCGCCACGGCCCGGTTTCATAGTCCTCGAATCCACGGTCAAAGTGCCGTTCAGTCACAAGCTGAACGTTATTCATGAGGCCAAAAGTCTGGTAGCCCGCATCCTGCATCACTGTTGCCAGGGTGTTTTTTGAAGCTAGTTTCCAGCCAATAAATGATTTGAATGGGTACAGCCCGGTAAACGCGGCTGCAAAGGAGGTTGGTGTCACCGGTGAGGCGACATAGGCATCCTCAAAAATCAGTGCTTCGGTTGCGAAAGCATCAAGGTTGGGAGAGGTGTTTCGGGTATACCCATATAGACCCAGGGCATCGGCCCTGAGAGCATCGAAACTCACCACCAGGACATTCATTCCCTTCGCGACCGGCAGGTTGTCTGCAATGTGGCTGCCATCGGTCTCGTTTTTGCTGCCACAGGAAGACAGAAAAACACCCGATGAAAGCACAACAAGTATCAGAAACAGATGATTTTTATTCACTTAATACCCTCACTCCCAATGACGATTATACGTCTATCGGGTTCCTGGTAGCATTTGCTTCACTTCAGTTAAAAAGGTAGTTAAACCAGACCCCGATATTTCGTCCAGGCGCATCAATTCCGGACCCATGTTCCCGGTAATTCTTGTCTGCAATGTTCTCAAGACGAAGGCCCATTTGTAGTGATTCAGACTGTTCCCAGGTTGCCAGGATGTTGAAAGTTCCCCATCCGGCAGTACCATCAGGATTGATACGCGGATCTCTGGCATCCCTGGGGCTTAACCGGTCCTGTTCTGCATTAAAACCGACAAACGATTCCAGCTGAACGTCGTCTCGCGGCTCCCAGATGACTCCGATCTTGCCGTTCAGTGGCGGAACACGATCGCCATCAACGGTGATGCCAGCATCGTCGGTTTCTTCACCTCGAACGTAATTGAAGACCCCGTAGACCTGCCAGCCGTCGTCCAGGAAGCCGCGGATTCCAGATTCCACGCCCCAGTACTCTGCGGTATTGATGTTGTCACTCTGCACCACCACGCGCCCGGACTCGGTCACATCGCCCGTCAGCCTGGAGCCAATCTTGTCCTCGTAATCCAGGTAGAAAACATAAAACTCGGCCTGCCAGCGGTTTCCACTGGTCTTGAGGCCAATGTCATAACTCCACACAGACTCGGGTTCAAGGTTCGGATTGGGAATATTGAATCGGTTGCCGGGGCGGGCGCCCAGGGTGCCGAGGTCAAAAATGTTGGGTGGCCTGAATCCTCGCCCGAAATTGGCCACGAAATTGACCTGGTCAGTCAACATCCACTCCATGTGGATATCGCCAGTCAGGTCAGTGGGTGACAGGTCCGCCGAAGGAACGTCCTCACTGCCGGGCAGAAAGATGTCGAAGCTGCTGTATCGCAGTCCGCCATGGACTCGAAACAAGTCACTCTGCCAGCCGATGGATGCGTAAAGCGCTGCGCTGTCCATCGTGGAGTTGTCGGGAAAACGACCGCGCGCAGATTCTGATGTGTTGGATTCCAGGTTTGTCTCAAGCCGGCTGCTGTCAACTGTGTCTGCATAGTACTCAGCACCCCAGGTAATCCCGCTCCAGCCCTCTGATAAGGGCAACTCTGAGTAGAACTGCGCGGTGATACCATCAAGCGTGCTCTTGTTTTCTTCTTCACGGACGAAACTGGAACCAGTGTCCTGGGTCACGCGGTCGTCCACTATTTCCTGGCGCGCAACATCGATGGCGATGTTTGAGACCCAGTTGAGTTGAGTATCCTTGCGGTAACGGGCATGCAGGAAGCTGCGGCGGTTGGGTTTGAATTCGTATTGTTCTGAGCTGGGTTCGTCCTGGCCAAAACCGGGTACCAACTCGTCGACTCGTGGCGTTGAGGGTTGCTCGAGCACCTGGGCCGAGAATACAAATTCGCCGAACTGGCTGTCTTCAATCCACTTGAAGTCACCCGCCTGGACTTTGTAGCCACTGGGTCGAATGGTCTCACCACCACCAACACGGCGGTTGCCGTGGTCTCTCCACGTCACTCCACCACTGATGCTTCGCCCATCAAGACCAGTTGCGGCCTGCAGGCGCCCGACCAACGAGCTGTCGGCGGATGAATAGCTGCCATAAATCCGCCCACTGGATTGCCAGTCATTGCCATCAAAGCGGGGCTCAGGAGTCAGAAACTGGACAACGCCTCCCATGGCATCGGCGCCATAGAGAGTGGGTGCTGATCCCCTGACAAGCTCAATCCGGTCGGTATTGAACGGATCGATAAGGCCAATGTACTGGTTGGGTGCATCCCTGAAAAAAGCGTTATTCAGTCGCATGCCGTCAACCAGGTGCAAAACCTGGGATCCCTTAAGTCCCCGAACAATCGGAATACCCTGTCCGGGTGTGGTTTGCTGGAAAAATGCACCAGGCTCATTGCGCAGCATCTCTGTCACCACCTGCGGTGCCAGTTCGGTGATTCGATCAGATGTCACCACGGTCACAGCCTCGGAGACATCAAAAATGGATTCCTCACGCCGTGTTGCAGTCACCTGGACGGTTTCCATTGGGCCGGTCGAATCGAAAGCAGAATCGTCCAGGTCGCTGGGGTCGTCATCGTCGGCCGACCAGGCAAGGACCGGGCAGACAGCCATCAGGCACAACAACAGGACCTTCCGGGGGACTAAGGTCCCCCGGGGATTTAATGCTGATGTCATCAGTCTCTGCCCGGTGTCCAGGGTACGCCGGCTTCATCCAGCGCATTCCGAAGTGCAGGCATTTTCTCATCGTTAATGACTTCAAGTTCTGCAGCAACGCCCGAATACTCATCACTGGCGATTTCCAGTGAACGTCGATGGGTCGGGGTTGGCCCATAGGTGGAATATGACGTACCCATGTTGGCAACAAACAGTCGCCGGCTGATGGGAACAGGGCCACCTTCATTAAACAACTGCCGATTCGGATCGCCCACCAGTTTCAACTGGAGATCGAGTAACTCCAGGCGGATGTCTTCCGCCTGGTCGCGCAGACCCTGGGGTGCGGTTGAACGTGCCTGGGCAGACTTGATGGCGTCAATCTCGACCAGCAGTTCACCGATCAGGGTGGTTGCTGCTGATGTCTGGCGACGCATGTCATCCAGCTCACGTGAGAAAGCCACCATGGTTTCAGCACCGGCACCCTTGATGCCGCGTTCCCTCAGCGGCACCACGTTAAACGTCTGTTGTTGATCCAATTCAGCCAACCGTCCATCGATACGGCTTGCCATGGTCACGGTGTATTCGCCAGGCATAGCCAGGGGTCCACGCGAACCCAGCCATGTAGGTTCCGGCTCAACACGCTGCCATGGCGAGGTTTCGGGGTATCGGAGATCCCAGGCAACACGATGAAAACCGGCTTCGGCCGACCCTTCAACATGCTGGACGATGTTTCCGTCGCTGTCGCGCACGGTGAATACCATTGCCGGCGACTCTTCATGATCTTCGTCACGAATAACATCCCAGCCGGGGAAGGGCGTATCACCACCTTCAGCGGCGAGGGGTATCTCACTCTCACGTCGCTGGTCCCTGTCGGACTTCAGGCCTTCAGCCAGGTAGTAAGTGAATACAGCGCCAAATGGCGGGTTTGGCCCAATGAAGAAATCGTCGCCCTGTGAAGCCTTGTTTCCAGGTTCTGAATCGCCCAGCGGCATCCTTGGCAGATACCACTTTGCATCACGAACGGGAAACAGCCTGTTTCCGCTTTCCAGGTCAGCCGTGGTGATGTCACGAAGTGGGGTGTAATCGTCCAGGATCCAGAAGCCACGACCAAAGGTCGCGCCAACCAGGTCATTTTCCCTGGTCTGAATCACGAGGTCACGGAAAGGAATGGTTGGGGCGGCGCCGGCGAGTTTGGTCCAGCGTTCGCCACCATCGATGGTGAAAAACACACCAAACTCGGTTCCGGCAAACATCAGCTCCGGTTTGACATGATCCTGCACCAGGCGCCAGACGATGTGCCGATCGGGCAGGTTTTCGCTGATTCGTTCCCAGCCCCCACCACGGTTGGTGCTTTTGTAAATGTAGGGCTGAAAGTCTCCTGACTTGTGATCATCGACCACCACGTAGACGGTGTCTTCATCGTGCAGGTCGGCCTTGATGTCATTGACAAAAAAGTTGTCACTCACACCGGGCAGCGAGTCTATTGAGCGCCAGTTTTCACCACCATCTTCGGTGACCTGTATGCGCCCGTCATCAGTGCCCACATATAGCAGACCTTCAACCAACGGTGACTCGGACAAAGAGGTGATGGTGCTGTACATGGACATGGCATAGATGTCCCAGCCTTCGTCGTAGCTGTGTACCCGATCCATCATGGGTTCCAGCAAGCGATCGACATCGCGGGTCAGGTCGCCGCTGATCGGTCGCCAGCTGTCGCCACGATCGTCACTGCGCCAGACCCTTTGGCTGCCGAAGTAGAGCCTTGCAGGATCAAAAGGGCTGATCAGGATCGGCGAATCCCAGTTCCAGCGCTCGAGGTCTTCTCCGGCCTCGGGTTGCGGCTGAATATAGATAAATTCACCCGTCTTGCGATCAAACCGGACAAGGTTGGCCTGCTGCCATTGCGAGTAGACGATATCGGGGTTTGTCGGATCAACTGCTGGCTGGTGACCGTCACCGAATAACGTGATAAACCAGTCGCTGCTGCGTATGCCATGGACGTTATCCGTGCGGGATGGCCCACCCTGCGTATTGTTATCCTGAGTTCCGCCGTAGATGTTGTAGAACGGTTCGTCGTAATCAACTGCGACCTTGTAAAACTGCGTGACGGACAGGTTCGGGATAAAGCGATAAGTCTCGCCAAGGTCCCAGGTTTCATAGACACCGCCGTCCGTGCCCATCAGGAAATGATCCGGGTCGTTGGGATCGAATGCCATGGCATGGTGATCGCCATGCTTGGCACCCTGCCTTTGTGGCAGGAACGTCTTGCCACCATCGATGCTGACGTGCAACGTGGCATCCATATGATAAATGCGGTCGAACTTGTGCGGGTCGGCAAAAATTTCCTGGTAGTAATGTGGACCGGTGCCACCCGCCAGGTAGTCACTGCGTTTTTCCCAGCTTTCGCCACCGTCTGTGGAACGCCAGAAACCGCCGGTACGTCGGCCCAGCTCGATGCCGGCATACACCACATCAGGATCAATCGGCGAAAAAGCCAGGCCGATTTTGCCCATGTCATCTCCATCTTCAGCACTAGGCAGACCATTGGTGACTTCCCGCCAGGATTCGCCACCGTCGGTGGATTTGTGGATTCCTGATTCAGGACCGGTGTTCATCAGGGCTGGCACGTTGCGGAATCGCTGGTGTGTGCTCGCGATCAGGATATCCGGGTTGTTCGGGTGGAAATGAACCTCATTCACACCTGTGTAAGGCCCGCCTCCAAGAACTTTTTCCCATGTTGCACCACCGTCAGAGGAGCGAAACAGACCGCGATCTCCACCTTTCGACCACAACGGGCCTTGTGATGCCACGAAAATGACATTGGAATCACGCGGATCGATTCTGATCATTCCGATGTGCTCGGAATTGGCCAGCCCCATGTTCTCCCAGGTTTTTCCGCCATCCAGACTGCGATAGATGCCATCGCCATAACCGACGTGACGTCCACCGACGTTCTCTCCGGTGCCCACCCAGACCGTGTTGGGGTTGTTTGGATCCAGTGTTATCGCGCCGATGGAATAGGAGCCCTGACCATCAAATAGCGAGGTCCAGGTTACCCCTGAGTTTTCCGTTTTCCAGACGCCGCCGCTACCGACTGCCACATACCATGTTCCCCTGTCCGTGGGGTCGATAACGATATCCGAGATTCGCCCGGACATAAGGGCAGGACCGATACCCCGCCACTCAAGCCCGGAAAATGTAGTTTCATTCAACCCAGGAAGTTGCGCCTCATCATCCTGGGCGAAAACAGGTTGCAGGTTGGAAATCAAAAGCGCCAGTGCAATCAACCTGGCCACCGGCGCAGGGGTACAGAAGATCGAATGAATCCTCAAGGGAATCGACATTAGTTGCTCCATAGAAATCAGAACGAAAAATAGCCGAGCAGTATGCCACAGGGGGCATGGTCTTTCAGTGAAGATTCTGGTCAGATTTTCTGTGGGTAAAGTGACTGACTGAGATGGTCAGGAGTAACCCGACGATGAACCCCGGTACAACTTCCAGTAAATCGTAGTAACGTTCTTTGAAAAACAGGACCCATAGCATGGTTGAAAGAAAGCCGCCCAGCATGCCGACAATGGCACCGTAAATGTTTGTTGGTTTGTACCACAGCGCACAAATCAGTACAGGTCCGAAGGCAGCGCCCAGTCCTGACCAGGCGAACAGTACAAACCAGAAGATCAGCGGCGTTTGTTGAAGCGCGAACACCACGCCAATCAGGCCTATGACAAGAGTGAGCCATTTGCCCCGGATGGTCAGCTGTCCATCGCTGAGCACTGATCCGCGAATTTTTTGCATGACATCGCGGACCACGGCAGAAGATGCAAGGATCAGGAGGCTGTCCACGGTTGACATGATGGCTGCCATGACCACAACCATCATGACGCCAGCCAGAAACGGAGGCAGGTATTCATTTGAGATCATTGGCAAAACGGTTTCAGGGTCTGCCAGGTCGGGAAACAATGCTCGCCCGGCCATTCCTGTCAGGACTGCGCCAATTCCAAATAAGGCAATGACCACGATTGAGATGGTCATGGCTGGTTTTAAACTCTCCACGGAGCGAGCCGACATGAAGCGAACCATCAGTTGCGGCACACCGAGAAATGGGAGGCCGATTGCCAGGAAGCTGGCAATGGCTACCAATGCGGTGGTTGAC
>DATFLY010000122.1:0-21120 GCA_035267185.1 Lysobacterales bacterium
CAGGCCGTGGTAGATAAATGTGGCAGCCAGAGACAGCCGCAGGCCCCAGTGAACATGAGGTGACAACCCGGATAAAAAATTCATTTCATTCTCCTGTGTGTGGTTTCGATATTCATCAGTCAGTCGCCAGAGCGCTCGCGCGCCAGGGCGTTCGTCACGCCCGCATCCTGTTCTAACGCGGTTAGAAAACGTGCAACGTTAGGCCATGGCTCCAGGTCCTCATCGAGAAGCCTGAGCCAGCGCAACATGGCGTAAGCGTAAGCATCAACAAATGTGCGTCTGCCGAGCACAATGTGCTCACCGTCACCGATCTGGGCCTCGAGTTCAGCAGTCACCTTTCTGATTCGTTGTTCGGTTGCATTTTTCACAACCATCAATCCTTCATCACTGTGATCAGTGGTGAATCGACCGGGGTTAAACCATGTACCGAATGGCGGATGATAATCACCGGTCAGAAGTGCTTGCCAACGGTGCAGTTCGAACCGATCCATGATGTCGTTGCCGGCGTCCAGTTCTGAATCCGGTCTTAGATCCATGAAATACCCCATGATGGCGTCGACCTGGGTCATGCTGGTGCCGTCATCCAGGACCAGTGTGGGCACGGCGCCCAACGGATTGGCTTTCAGGAAAGCATCGCCAGGGTCTTTGAGATTAACTTTTTCAATCTCCAGCGGAAGGCCAAGCCACTCGGCCAGGATAATTGGCGCCAAAGAGCAGGCGCCTGGTGAATAATATAGTTTCATGTGTTTCAACCTCGTTTGTAGGCAGGGTTCAGGCAGCCATATCAAAAACAAGAACCTCGGCGTGATCGCCATTCCTGAATTCAAGTGACTGTCCTGGGTTGACGCTGACGCCATCACCAGCCTGCAGCTTCTCGTCGTTCAATTCGACCTCACCTCGCGCCACGTGAATCCATGCTACGCGGTTTGGTTTGGTGTTGTAGGAAAACGTCTCTTCATCGTTAAGAAGGCCCGAATATATTTTTACATCCTGGTTAAGGGTGACCGAACTGTCGTCACCATCATGTGAAGCAATCAGTCGCAAACGACCACGTTTTTCCTCATTAGAAAAATGCTTCTGCTGGTAACCGGGCGTGTGGCCCTTTTGATCAGGCAAAACCCAGATCTGCAGGAAATGCACTTCATCATCGCTGGAGTGATTGAACTCACTGTGGGTCACGCCGGTGCCCGCACTCATGCGCTGCACATCGCCCGGGCGAATGACTGAGCCATTGCCCATGGAGTCACGATGCTCCAATGCGCCATCCAGGACGTAACTGATGATCTCCATGTCCCGGTGCGGATGGGTACCAAAGCCTTTTCCTGGCGCGACGATGTCGTCATTGATGACACGCAGGTCGGCGAATCCCATGTGTTTCGGATCGTAATACTCTGCAAAGGAAAACGTGTGGTGGCTGTTCAGCCAGCCATGATTGGAGTTTCCTCGCTCCTGTGCTCTTCGTACGTTCAGCATTTTGGATACCTCATTCATTCTTCAACTGGCTGGAATTCTAATTGATGCTAAAAAAGTATAGAATAGTCACAAAATGCAAATTATAATTGCTAAATAAGAAATAATGGATCGACTCGAATCCATGCGCACTTTCTGTCGGGTGGCTGACCTGAACAGTTTCAGTGGCGCAGCTCGATCATTGGAGATCTCACCAGCAGTGGTGACCCGCCAGGTGGCTGCCCTGGAAAAAGAACTGGGTGTGCGGTTACTCAACCGCTCAACCCGGCATGTCAGCCTGTCCGAGGCGGGTGCTGAGTACTACCCGGGTTGTATTGAATTGCTGGAACGACTTGACGCCCTGGACTCACGGGTATCCGGACAAGCCGAGCGTGCTACCGGTTTGTTGAGGGTCAGCGCCCCGCTGGATTTTGGCCTGATGTACCTGCGACCGGCCATCCGTGAGTTTTTGTCCCGGGAGCCGGGAGTTCGGGTCGAAATATTTTTCGAGGATCGAACCGTTGATCTGCTTGATGAGCGGTTTGATGTCAGCCTGCGTGTCGGCCGGTTACCTGACTCCAACCTGGTCGCGCGCAGGCTGGGGCAGGCGTGCATTGCCTGTTACGCTTCCCCGGATTACCTGGCCTTCAAGGGTGAGCCGGATCATCCAACAGACCTCAGCGATCACCAGGTGCTTGAGTATTCCTTGTCCCCGACCCCGGGGAAGTGGCGTTTTCAATGCAGCAACAGGGACGTTGATCAACAGGTTGAATGGCGGTTTGCAGCTAATAATGGACGGGCGCTGGCCGAAGCAGCCTGTGAAGGGCTGGGAATTGTCAGGCTGCCGGAATTTCTGGTGACCGACCATCTCGCACAAGGTCGGTTACTTGAAGTTCTGGCGGACTACCGAAGTGACCCGCTGGATGTTTCCCTTCTCTACCTTCAGCGCCGGCTCAATCCGGCCAAGATTAAAGTCTTTGCTGATTTTCTGATCGAGCACTTTCAGGAAACGTGGTCCGAAGGGTGCTCCTAGGCACTGGAATCCCGCAGGTCAACATTAATCATCCAGTTTATGCCAAACCTGTCTTTGCCTGCTCCGAAACAGAAGCCCCAGAAAGCTTGAGAGACTATTTCAAATTCATTTTTCATGTCCATTCAAACAGCATCTTGATTCAGTTTGCTGCTTTTTGAAGTAACATTCACCAGCCTTCAGAGGTCGTACGATATCAACAAGCCAGAATGGGTTTAAATATGACGAACTTTACTGCTGACAATGGCTAGAATTCGGCCCCAGTCAAGCGTCCTGAAGCAGCGATACTTCGGATTTTTTGCCGGCCTGATTTTGCTGAGCATTGTTCATTCAACAACCGGAATGGCACAGGACCTTGAGCCAAGGCGCTGGACCCATCTTCCCATGGATATGAATGTGGTTGGTTCAGCACTGATCGCGACCCAGGGTGATATTTTTCTCGATCCGGTGTTGCGCATCGAAGATGCCGACTTCGAACTCTATTCAATTGGTGCCAGCTACATCCGCACTTTCGAGTGGCTCGGCAAATCCAGCCGAATTGATTTCCGGGTTCCCTATTCCAATGGAAGATGGGAGGGCATCGTCAACGGCAGCGATGTCAGCACCCGCAGGCATGGTTTTGGTGATCCCAGAATACGATTCTCGATGAACCTGTATGGTGCACCGCCTCTGAAAGGCAAACCATTTATGGAGTACCGTGTTGGCAACCCAATCTCCACCACGGTAGGTGCTGCGCTTTCAGTCACACTGCCGCTTGGCGAATATTACCCAGACCGGTTGATCAACCTGGGAGGAAACCGCTACATCGTCAGACCACAGCTTGGCGTTCTGCACACGCGGGGCCCCTGGCAGTTTGAAGCCACCACCACCATTGCGTTCTTTGAGAATAATGATGAGTTTTTTGGTGGCGCCACCCTGGAACAGGACCCTTTGTGGTTTTTCGAGGGGCACATCGTGCACTCATTTTCCAGGAATCGATGGATGAGCCTGAGTGGTGGCTACAGCTATGAAGGCGAAGGCCAGCTTAACGGCAACTCGCAGAATAACCAGCAGCGAACGCGTTACTGGGCCCTGAGTTTCGGCATGCCGATCAGCCGCACGCAGAACATCAAGCTCACTTATATCGATGCCCGGACCAACGTGATTGTTGGCTCCAGCTCGGACAGCCTGATCCTGAGCTGGTCGATGAACTGGTTTAGTAACTGAAAAGTCTTAAGATAAAGGCACCATCCAAACCGATATGGTGTGCCTCGAAATGACTGAAATCCTGAATCTTTCCCGGAAAGCCTTTTTTATTTGTATCTTCCTGCTGGCAGCAGTGTTGCTGGTTGCTTGTGACAGGCCCGATCCGCAGCCCGCGGATTCAGCGGATGCTGAACTGCAAAGTTCGGAACAATTGGCTCCTGATGTTGATATAACAATTGAACCTGAATCGCGGATTGTGCTGGTTACAGGCGCGACGGGAACACAGGGCGGTGCGGTAGCGCGAGAGCTCCTCCATCGCGGCTACCATGTGCGTGGTCTCACACGCGATCCGCAAAGCGAGCAATCACTGGCCCTGGAGGCCGAGGGCGCGCTGATGGTCAGGGGCGACTATGACGACCCAATTTCCATGGCGGATGCAATGAAGGACGCCGATGCCGTTTTCGCCGTGACCCTGTTCTGGCATGGCGGTTACGACGCCGAGGTTCAGCACGGCAAAATGCTGATCGATATGGCAGAAACGTCGGGAATTGAACATTTCGTCCTGACCTCGGTGGCAGGCGCTGACGATTCAACCGGCATTCCACACTTTGAGAGTAAGTGGGAGGTGGAACAGTACCTGCACCAATCCGATCTCAACTGGACGGTCATCAGGCCGGTTGAGTTTATGGATAACTGGGGCTGGTCGCTGGAAAATTTCAGGCAGGGAAGGTTGGTAGACCCAAGAAATCCAGAATCTGCTCATCAATGGATTGCTGCCAGAGACATTGGTTATTTCGTTGCCGAGGCGCTGGATGGTCCTGGGCAATGGCTGGGTGTGACAAAAGAAATCGCGGGTGATCAGTTGACGCTGTCAGAGCTTCAGGGTGTTCTTGCCGGGGCCTTTGACAGAGATTTCGAACACGTTCAGCCGTCGTGGGATGAATTCGAAAGCGAAATGGGTGAAGAAATCACCGAGATGTACCGCTGGTTTGAAAACGAGGGCTACGCTGTTGACATTGACGAGCTGAGGGAGAGCCATCCGAACCTTCAGACAGCATCGGAATTTCTTTTTGATCTGGCCGGAAGCAGCACCGATTGATTAGAAAAGGCATAACCGGCAGGATTCGCCCGGCCCTGGACCTGCCTGGTCATGATGATGACTTTCGCCAGGTTTTTCCATTCAGGCGATCCTGGGTGGCCATCCTTGTGCTGGGCGTTTTCACCATTGTCTTTATCATCCCGGCGATCTTCATTTTCGACCGTGCCGTTCTTGGCTGGGGTGATATTGAGGATCTCTTCGACCTGGTGATAACCGTGTTTTCTTTTGCGTGGCTGCTGGGTTGGTCGCTTGCGCCCCTTGTCATGTCTCTGGTCCTTGTCCTGATGATATTCGGCAGGGAGGTGGTGCGAATTCGGAATGGGGTTTTCGAACTGTTTATTGGCATTCCGATGGTCGGGCTGAAAGGCAGATACGATATTTCTTCGATGAGAAATCTTCGAATCCTGCAGCCTGAGAAGAAGTCAAAAAAGGGCTGGCGCGGGGCTCACCTGGCATTTGACTACGGCGCGAACTCCATCGAGTTTGGCTCCAATGCGAGCGACGCGGATCTCATGGTGATTGAAAATACCTTGCGAAATGTCAGCGGGCAGGCTGTTCGTACCGGAGGTGCCACTCCGCAGGAGCTGAAGGGTGACTGGGAACCTTCGGTGCTGCAGCAGATATCGGAACAAGACGCACCGATTGAACCGATCCGGCTTGAGCCAATCAAGTGGTCATCGCCCACAGCCCTGGCGCTGATCGTAGCCAACCTGATCCCGGTTGCGGGAACGGTCTACCTGGGTTGGAACCTGGGAGATGTGATGGTGTTGTATTGGGCTGAAAGCGCGATTATCGGCTTCTTCAATTTACTGAAGATGGCTGTGATTGGGCGTTGGCTGGCGCTGTTTACAGGGACATTCTTTATCGCCCACTTCGGAGCCTTTATGGCGGTTCACTTCCTGTTTATCTGGGGGATTTTCATCAAGGGTTTCGATGATGCTTCCGGTGATCTGAATGAAGTGGCACAGCATTTCCTGCTGCTATGGCCTGCCTTGCTTGCCCTTTTTGTCAGTCATGGTTTTTCGTTTTTCACCAACTTCCTGGGCAGAAGGGAATACAAGGACCGATCCATCAAGGACCAGATGAGCGAGCCATACAGCCGGATCATACTGATGCATTTTGTGATTATCCTGGGCGGTGGCTTGGCAATGGTTCTTGGTAGCCCGATGATTGTGCTGCTGCTGATTATTGCAGGCAAGATTGTGCTCGATGTGCGGGCACACATTTCCCAGAGAGAAAAACCGGCGTAGTTTGAACAAACGACTGTCGCGACCGGAAGATCGCTCCAACAGGGGTTTTTTGGAGAGGCTTCAGCCGCGACTTGGGTCCCGGATAGCATTACGGCTTCGCCTCCATGCTTCCGGGATGACGGTGTTTAGGTCATCCCGGGTTTCTGCTTCTTGTCATCCCGATTCAGGCAGATTTTCCCGGGCGTCGATCGGTTCTGGGTTCAGGCCGACTTGGAGCGACAAGGTGATCGGTCTCCCTGTTGCGGAATGGCAGCCAGATATCACGCCAGCGCTCATCACTGATCGAACGCCGCGAGGTGCGGTCCATCAAAGCCTGGTGAGTGCCTTCGACTGACGCACGCGCATCACCCTCCTCAGAGAACAACTGGACGTAGCTGCCATCGCCTTGCATCTCCCAGGCCTGGCGCTTGTCCGCACGCATGACTTTCAGGGCGTTCCAGATGCGTTTTCGAATGCCGTGGTCAAAAACCGGGGTCACCGCTTCAATACGATGTTCGAGATTACGGTTCATCCAGTCAGCTGAACCGATGTAGAACTCACCCTTCAGTTTCTTCTCAGCACCATTTCGGAAATAATAAACCCGTGAATGTTCCAGGAAGCGACCGACCACAGAAATGACTCGAATGGTCGGGCTGAGATTCTCAACGCCCGGTCTGAGCACACAGAACCCACGCACAATCAGGTCGATGCGCACACCAGCCTGTGAAGCCTGGTAAAGCGCCTTAATGATGTCCTTGTCTTCCAGTTGATTCAGCTTGGCAATGATGCGGGCAGGTCGACCAGCCTGCTTGTGCTCAACTTCCTGTTCGATCATCTCAAGCAATCGTTTCTTGAGCGTCATAGGTGCGATCAGCAACCGGTTGAATTCAACCTCGCGTGCTCTGCCAGTGAGGTAGTGAAACAGTGTCGCCACTTCACGAGTCAGTTCAGAATTGCAGGTCAGCAAGCCCATGTCGGTGTAAAAACGCGCTGTGACCGGATGGTAATTTCCGGTACCAATGTGGGCATAACTGCGCACAGCATCACCTTCGCGGCGAACAATCAGCATGCACTTGGTATGGGTTTTTACGCCTAGCACGCCATGCACCACGTTAACCCCCGCGTCACGCAGAGCGTTGGCCCAGCGTATGTTGCGTTGCTCATCGAATCTGGCCTTGAGTTCTACCAGGCAGGTCACCTGCTTGCCGGCCTCTGCGGCTTCGATCAGCCAGGGGATGAAAGGGTTATCGTCACTGGTGCGATAAAGGGTCATTTTGATTGCAACCACGTCCTTATCATCGACGGCTGCTCGAATCATGCGCAGCACGGAAGAATCAAAACTGTCGTACGGATGATGGACAAAAATGTCACGAGTCCGTATCGCTTTGAAGATACCGCTGTCGGTGTCTTCAAGCCCGATGGGCGACCTTGGTTGCCATGCCGGGTAACGCAGCTTCTTGAGCGGCAACATTGCGATGTCATTCAGGTCTGTGTAATCAAGCTCACCCGGCATCTCGTAGATCTGGACCATTGAAAGCTGGAATTCCCGAGTGATACGTTCGAGCAGCCAGGGATCGGCTTCCGGGGGATGCTCCAGGCGCACTGCAAATTGTTGTCTTCTTTCACGCAGTTCTTCTTCAACCTGCTCAAGAAGATCGCTGGCTTCGGCATGTTCTATATCAACCACGGCGCTTCGGGTCACTCGAATTGGAAGCACCTTGTCAATGGTCATCCCGGCAAACAAATCGCCCAAATGCTGCTGAATCATCGTGCGCAGGGCCACGTACCGCCGCTGCCCGACTGCAGCGGATGATTTCAGTTCAATCCACTGTGGCAGCTGTTGCGGAATCTTGACCCGTGCGAAAAATGACTCGTGGGTTTCCGGATCAAGCAGGCGCAAAACCAGTGAATCGGAAAGATTCGAGATAAATGGGAACGGGTGGGATGTGTCCACCGCCTGGGGTGTCAAAACCGGGTACACGTTGTTTGAGAAATACTGTCCGGCTTCTTCCTGCTCACCCGCTTCGAGTTCTTCCCAGCTGAGCAGATGGATACCCTCATTTGCCAGTGCGGGTCGAATATCATCCTTGAAGCAGGCTGCCTGCTGGGCCTGGAGCTCCAGGACCAACTCACGCAGGCGCCTGACCTTGAACTCGTCCAGCACCTGGCCCTTGCGGCAGAACATGCTCACTCGTTTCATGAAGAACTCATCAAGATTCGAGGTCAGGATGCAGAGAAAGAACACCCTTTCGAGTAACGGCGTCCGTTCATCCTGGGCAAGCGCCAGCACGCGGCGGTTAAATTCAAGCTGGCCGACATCGCGGTCGAGAATTTTTTGTGACTTGGTCATCCGAACCATTATGGACCGGTTTGGCCGGAGAGTCATGACGCAAGTCAACGGGGATTCATGTCCGATTGGTCAATGGCTTACAAGATAAAACAGGGTCGAAGCATGCCAGTCGATCAGCCCGGACCAGTAATTAATGGTTGTCACGATCATAACCACAGGTACGTCGGCACTATTCTTGTCGGGTTCGGCTGGTTAGCAGTCACAAACTTTACTTCCGGTCATCAGTAATAAAGATATACCGCTGTTTTGCGACGGCCTGGAATCACTATCGCTACATTCAGTCATGCAGACTGTCGCATTAACCGTTACGCGCAATATTTTTTGGTATGCTGACTGGCACCCCAAAAAATGCGAGTTGCATGGAGGAAGAATGATGCCGAAATGGCTCACGATCACAATTTGTTGCCTGGCGTTAGGTTTGCCGATCAGTGCATTGGCAGACGAACTCACACAGATGGCTCAACAGGAGCTTCAGGCTCTTGGCTACGATATCGATAACACTGATGGTGAGGCGACAACCCAGACGATCGTCGCGATTTCCAAGTTCCAGGCAGAACACAACATGGAAGTGACCGGTGAGGCCTCGCCACAACTGATCGGGGCAATACGGGCAGCCAGCAATCCCCGGAGCGCACCGGCACAGACTGCTGGTTCAGCACCAGCTGCTGCCGCACCTGCAGCAGCGCCTCAACCCCAGTTATCCCTTGAGCAACGGCAACAAAACTGCCTGCAGGAAAAATATGCGGCAGCCCAGGAGCGCAACAAGAAAAAGCGCGGCATGATGCGCTTGCTAAGCGCAGTCACACGTACCAGTCGTCAATTCGGCGACGGTGGCCTGGCCAGCGACATCAGCCGTTCAGCCAACGAGGCCTACAACGTCAACGCCACCGCCAACGATCTTGAGGCGGCGGGCAAGGACCTGGGCTTGACGCCGGATGAGATGGAAGAGTGTCGCAATCCCCCTTAGGCACAAATCAGCTCAAGACAAGTGATTTGTTTTTGGTCACAGTTCCGATGAGTACTCAGTGAGTAAACCAGCTTCAATCGCTTTGGCAAAACATTACTTGATCACCCGAATTGTGTGCTTCGTCGTCTGTGCATTGGTGTGCACTGGTGTGCATGCGCAGTACCGATGGCCAACCCTTGAATTTGAGGTGTTTCCAGGCAACCCCTGGGTGGGGTCAACACTGTATGGGATCCAGGAAAGCTTTGACTGGTTGGAGACGGAGGACTGGATAGACCGGATGAGCGATGAGCAAATCCATGAGTTTGAACGTGCTTTCAACGAGGCGGCAGTCTGGTATCAAAAACACGGTTTTCCACCCCCGGCGCTCGAGATCAATCAGGAGGCTGAAGGTGGACCCAAATACCGTGTCTATGTGTGCAGTTATGAACGAGACCGCGAGATTTGGGACAGTCTCGTCGAGCTGGCCAATTCAGTCGGCTCTTCAGTTTTGGGTTCCAGTCTGAACCTGGAAAACTTTGAGCTGGGGGTGCTAGAACCGGAATTCAGTCGTTGCGGTGGCCCCCAGGGGTATACCGGCGCATATATGTCCGACTGTAACGCGGGACGCAGCCAAATCTTCTATATCAACAGGGATGCTGCCCTGGGGCCCGACGGAAAATTGACCGAGCTCGGCTATCAAACTCTTGCGCATGAAATGTTTCATGCAATCTGGCCCAAGACAGCGGCTGGTCAATCTGAAGACAGGTGTTACACCGGGAAATGGGTTACTGAGGGCATTTCCGATGCCCTGGGCTGGGATATCGCTGAAGAACTCTGGCGGCATCGGTACACACCGAGTACAAGCGGTGGAGATATTGGCAAACGCTGGGGAACGAGGCCTTATAACGAGCGATTGCCGCAGAAAACAGCCATAAACCTGGCATCGATTGGCGGAGCGCCCTTCCCAATTGGCTATCGTACAAGTTCATTCTGGCGCTTTCTTGCAGATGTTCATCCAAAGGGATGGAACATTTTCGTTTCTGCGGGCCGTCCGGGCCCCCCTGGCCTGCTGGATATTTCGATGGAAGGGAGCCGGGGCTGGCGCCGCGAAGTCAACTGGATCGACAAGGGCCTGCGAGGCAAATTCAACTATGGGCTGGACGCCATGTACAGCAGCTTCGTGGGCTGGTTCGTTTACAGTATCCCGCCTTACTCCAGTTTTGAAAACAGACCACCGGAAAGCCTGGAGGTTGTCGATGAGTGGGCGAAATTACTGTTTGAAGAGTGCGAGACAATTGATTTAAGAATTGAGCCCATGCGCAAGGTCAGCCTGGAACTCAAGGGCCTGGCTTCGAAGTGTATCTGGGTCGAGCAAACTGGCACACCTGGTGCCCAGTCGTTAATGTTCCAGGTCGCTCACGACGACCTCGACGTGCTGCGCGACATCTGGATCAGCAAACCCGGTACGACGCTTCAGGTTCGTGGTTCTCACACCGGCGAGCTTCCTGGCGGGCCCGCCCGCTTCATCACCACCTGGGCAGAGTTCACTCAGGATGGTGGCAAACCAAACCTGTACGTGATTTCAAACGTTGCCCGTAAACCCGATCAGAGCAAACCACGGGAGTTTGAACTGACCGCCTCCATACCATCCAACAAGGTTTCGACGCGGGGTGAGTTGCCAGCACGAAAACACGTGCCCGCACCCGAGAAGCCCGCGCATGAAAAACACGCAAGAACCAGGAACCGCAGGGAGGCTGATACCCGAAAAATGGTCAATGAGCAGATCAACGAGGACAAAAAATCACTGACTGAACACGCTGTGGGTGGCACTCGTGTGAGCCGATCTTTGAACGAGCCCAACTGCGACGAGCCGTTTCGCTATGATCCTTGTGGTCCACAGATGCATATTTCACTAACGGTTGCTCCAGGGAACTACCTGAGCCTTGGACAAGCCAGCGCCCAGGGTGGCGCGGCAGGCCAGGTGATGGGGAGTCTGCAGGCCATGGCGCAGACCAGTGCTTTCGATACCATGGAGGTCGTGCCGGAAATGCAAGCGAAGATTAGCGCCATCGATGGCAGCAGTGTCAGCATCAGCACGCCTTTGTTTGACTATGGTTTCAGCGGCTCTTTCAGTAATGCCCTGATTTCCGTCACCATGCGCAATGACGAGAGGCTTTCTTCCCGGGGTGCGATGGACTCTAACTGTCGGGCTCCACTGACCGGACAGGTCACCATTGAGGAATATACGCCATTCATCGTACGAGGCAGTTTTTCAGCGCGGGTCGTTGATTTCGGCCAGCCCCCCGAAAACTCCTGCCAGGCGCCTATTACGCGAAGCGAGTCAGTCAGTGGCACGTTCGCATCCGTTGCACCCTGGCGTGAGGATGAGCGTGTAGTGGTCATGAATGACTCCGAAGAGGTGATGAGAGAAGAAATCATGAATGCACTGGGTGTGCCTGCCGGGATGGCCAACAGACTGACAGAGGACGGAAACCCGGGTTCACAAGACCCTGGCGGAACAGGGTCGTCATCGGGTTCTTCCAGCGGCGGCGGTTTTCTCGACCCGGACTGTTCCTGCGAATGCGAGAATCGTGAAGCTGCGGATGAATTATGCGAGTTCTTTTGTGAAGTAGAATTCGCTGCATGTGAGAATTAAAGACAACCAGACCAATGAGAGGTTAAACGGACAATGAATTTATTCAATATGAAAAGACTCGCAACATGGTTAATTGCGTTATCTGCCATTTTGATTGGATCCCCTGCGATGGCCTCACATCCCTATGCGGAGTGGGCTGACGAATTTGGTATCGATCTGAACGCATCCTACGACGGAACCCGGGTCATGGAAATGAAGGATGGTTCCTTCGAATTCGTCGAACACAAGGCGCCGGGAAAAATGTATACCCGGGTTGATATTGGTGGCATGTCTTCGGGAATTATTTTGCGCGAAGACCTGGGCAAGGGATACATGATGATGCCGAGCATGGGCATGTACAGAGAAACATCACTTGAAGACGGCATGATGCAAAGTTCGAACGGCCTGCAGTTTCAGCAAATCGAAAAAGTCGGAAGCGATGAAATCCTTGGCTATCCTTCGACCAAGTACAAGACCCGTTTCCAGGACAAAGATGGCAAGGGCGCCGGGCATGTCTGGGTCACCGATGGTGGTGTGCCGATCAAGATGGACATGATTTATTCCAGCGCGGACGCGAAGGGCCTGCGCCTGACCATGGAATTTATCGAATTAAACATGCGCGAGCAGGATCCAGCCATTTTTGAGCTTGACCCTAATTTGAAACCCATGGGCATGTCAGGATTGGGCAGCATTTTTCAGCAGGGCGAACAACAGCCCGGAGGCGGTTCCAACGATGCAACATCAGCACTTCAACAGGCCATGCAGAACATGTCACCCGAGCAACAGGAAGCCCTGTCTGGCGCCGGCCTGGGAAGCCTGATACCTGGAATGGGCGGTCAACCCGAAGCCCAGGCTGCGCCGGCGGGTTCAGCCGCCACGGCGGTGCGGTCAGAATCCATGTCAAAGCAACTGACGACCGATAACCTGACCCAGTCTGTTCAGTATCATTTGCAGTACCTCGGCATTGATCCGGGTAATACTGATGGTGAAATGTCGCTCGATACCCAGATCGCGATATCGGAGTTCCAGGCCTCCAGGGGTATGAAAGTGACAGGTGAAGCAAGCCCACAGCTTCTGGGTGTCTTGTCTGCAGATGTAGACTCCCAGTAAAAGGAGCACTCTCCATGGCAGGAATTCAGAACCACTTGAAACAGCTGTTGATCCTGGTGTGCGGGGCTTTCCTGTTTTCAGCGCCGCTGTTTGCCCAGTGGGCAGCCGAACCTGGCGAAAAAGTTCGCAATGGCTTTGGGCCTGAATCCGGTGTCCAAAGTGTTTCGACCTGTCGCGGAGCCTGCGGCCTGGGTTGCCCGAGTTCCTGCAAAGAGCGTGTCACCTATGAATGCGATGATTCGGAACGAATGGTGCGCGTAAACTCCTATGTCTGTGGAACCCACCAGGCATGTCGTGACCATGACAATTGCCTGGACCAGTGCCGACAAGACAGGGAAAAGGCTTTCGATTGCGACGCCTATTGCCACACTGAAGTGCTCGAATCGTTCAGCATTGAGAATGCGATCTCCTGGAGCACAGGCGGAGGCCCGTATGATGGACCTCCAATTTTCTTCGAATACACCCGCGAATCACCCAATGCGCCCGAGCCCGCTTTCCGTTGCCCTGATGGTGCGAAAATGCAGTGTTCCAGGGGCAAGGGCAGCTGCCTGGCAGCAGGCGGTGGACTGGCGGATCCGGTCTTTGATTCCTATGTTGGCGTGGGGGCGGGCGCCATGCGCATTTCCAATTTCCGTTCCGGACACTTGTGCGGAGACAGCGTATGTCAGCAAACAACGCTCATCCGCGTCACCGGACAGGATCAGTGCGTGCGCGGCGATTGCACCAAGTATGGTGTTGAGTTCGAATATGAAAATGCCAATCCCGCGATGCCACTGGAATGCACGGGTGAGGTGACGGGTGGTGGCGACTTCATTGGCAACATGCTCAAGAAGGGCGCCGACATGATGCCCCAACAGGGCGATGGTTCTGGTGAGGACGGTGCGGCTGAACTGATGGGGATGTTACAGCAAATTCTTCAGAGCGCTGACACTCCGGAAGATGTCCAGATTACGATGACGCCGAACGATGAACACGGGAACCCGATCCCCGGGCAGACCGTGGGTAATACTTACGAAGGCCCGGCCTCAGTGCCGCGTACCGTGGACATTCCTGCTGCCAGTGGCAGCATGGTAGTTCCGATGTATCAGCTAATGGGTATCAATAATCCACCACAGGCGCGGCAGATTCGTTGCAGCCACAATGGTGTTCCGGTACTTGAAGTGGCCTTCCAGCTTCAATACTGAAAAGAGTAAAGCCTGGTAATAGAATAGCCGACAGGCCGGCAGTCAGTTCAGCACTTACAAGCTATCCCGGCCGGAAATTATTGCTGCCAGGGGGGCACTCCTTCGCGCGCGGTGTACACCATGAAAGCCACAGAGGGGCTCGAAAGATTATTCTCGTCGTTCAGAGCTTCAAGTGTTTTTGGATCGTTCGGGAAACGTGTCACCAGATCGCGCAGCAAAGCGGCGTGAATCTCCGGATTGCGTGACACGCCGTCTTCCTCTCCATAATCGAAACCAAGTGCCTCAGCCAGCGCCGCAGGCGCACCTTCGTCTGAACGACCAATCAGGGCTCGCGCAGCGCTGATACGGACCGACTCATCATCGAATTCGAGCAGAGCCAGGATCAGTGGAAGTGCTTCGGCCTGGTTACTGGTTGCGAGGGCATCAGCCAGCCGCCACCGGTACTGGGCTGTACGCCGAGTGCGCTCATCAGCACGAGCGCGAAAACGGTCACGTTCGGCAAGAGCAAAGCCGGCGACCATCCGGGCCATGCGCTGTGTGTCGGCGGGCACTCCTGCTGCTACCTTGGCGCTTTCCCAAAGCAGTGGTTTAAGGCGTTTGTACCAGGTGCCCGCAGTGTTGCGGCCAAAATCCCAGTCGCTTTTATAAGTCAGCGCGGCCAGTTCACGGAGCTGCGAGTGATCACCGAGTTCGTATAAGCCAATTCGCATCCAGGCCAGCAGCCATTCGTTGGCATGCCCGGCCGCAACGCGCTCTGCCAGCACCTGGCGCGCCTGTTCACTTCGCGTGTCCACAAGGTCGCGGACCAGGTCCGGCCGATGGTCCGTGCGGTCCTCAGGCGGGATTCGGCGCTCGAGTTGCTCATTTGTCCACTCGAAGGCTTCCACGTCATCGATGTGCAGCAGGACACTGGCCGCAAGGTACTGAGGATCTTCCTGGACCCCCGCCGCCTGCGCATAATTGACTGATGAAGTTTGTGTCTGGTCCGTCCAGGGGGCAATGGACTTGGCTTTCTTCACAAAGCTGCCCAGTCCTCCACCCTTGCCCAGTTCCTTGCGCAACTTTTTGATTGCCCATTCGTCCTGGTAGGCTGCCGCCAGGGCGCGTGTGGCTATCGGGCGAAGTTCCTTGGGTTTGCCCCGTCGAGCAAGTTTTTTGAGAACAGGTTGGGTGCGGGAATCGGCAGCTGAGGCAAGTCCACGAATGACACCGGTTCCTGCAACCAGGTCGAGATTCTTTGACTCAGCCAGCCCGATAAGTTCATCGATGAAGGCATCGGACTGGGGGTCCGGTAGGTCTCCCGATCCGACTAGCCTGCCCAGCGCTCGAGCCGCGACCGCCTGGATGGCCGGAAAGGGCTGCATTTCCTTGTCCTTGCCAGCGAGCGCCGCGAGACTGATGCCAAAGTCCGGATAAGGCGCATCCCAGATTTCCGCAAAGAGACTGCCTGCGATTCCGGGTCCCAGTTGCAGGGCGCCATCGATGCAGGCATCTGCCAACCAGTCGTCTCCGTAAGGTCCTGCAGAAATTGTGCTGAGTGATGTCAGACAGCCACGATAAAACTTCGCAGCAGGTTCGATGTAGCCGGCACGTCGGAGGTTGTCAGCCGCACTCAACCCGCGCACCCAGGGATCAAGCAACATGTTTCTCATGTCCTGGGCTTGCTGTTGCGCATTCTGAATCTGCTGTGCCGACGGACCTCCGCCCATGCCAAGCGCTCCACTCACCATGTTTGTGGGTGACATCGCTTGTTTCATCATGGCGCCAGGACTAAACATGCCGCCCAGGCTCCCCATCATCTGGCTGACCTGCTCCATTGGGTTGATCAGTGTCTGCTCGCGCAGGCTGGTTGTGATCTGCTCGATGGCCTGCTGCTCGAGTTCGTCGGTCAGGCAGTCCTGGCAGTCCTCAGTGAGGAAAGCGAGCAGTACGGTGTTGGGATGTTGGGCGAGTTGGCCGCTCGCGGCAATGCCCCAGGCTTGAGGTGCGTTTGCGCCGGCAATCTGGGGTGTGAGCGATGCGGCACATAGCAGTATCGAGGCGCTTAGTACGCTGTAGAGGGGTTTTTTCATCACCCAACAGAGCGTAATGGTTTGTTAGCCTCCTCGTCCAGTGCAGACGGGGATGAGCGATCGGGTTTGATCAATTCTCGACCAACCATGGTGGGTGATCCGGGCTGTCAAAGCGTATGCGTTGCGCTATGGTAAATGGGAAGTGTTGCCAAGAGGGAGTCGCCTGCACAGTGTGCCACAACAAATTTTTTCCAATCATCAAGCCATCGAAAATTCATAGTCTGATTCTGCTTGTCGCTCTGGTCAGCCACGTTGCCTGTGCACAGGAGCTTGTCTATGAGTCCGAGCCAAACGACACACCGGAAAACTTCAACCCCATAAACGGTGAAGTCAATATCGCAGGGTCAATGACCGGCATGGACCAGGATGGTTTCTTGTGGACTGTTTCAGATGCAGATGCTGAAAAACGCTGGACCATCCGGCTGGACGGGATTCCAGGTGCACTGACGATCATCGGAGTGTTCCGCCTGGAGTATGCCGAAAACGGCGTTGATGTCACGGGTAAGGAAAAGCTCTTTGGTATGGGCACGCGGGACGGGGCGCAACCGGTGTTCGAGCGCGACCTGTTGTTTGAACCAGGAGACTACGTAATTGGCTTTGCCTATGGCGGCGGTAGCGGGCCATCCTTCCGCCCACCTGCGGCCAGCATCGATTTCGGTGAAGAAACAGACAGCGGCATGGAAAACGCGGCGGCGGAGCCGGGTGGTTATCGAGGCGAGATTCGCACAAGCAGCAATTTGAATGTCCGGACCCTGGATGACCCGCCTGCTGACAAGTCCAATGCTCAGGCACTTCGCCCGGGAACGCTGCTCCCGTCTTTTGTAGCGTCAGAAACCAGTTGGTATCGCCTCGAACTCAATGAGGAACAGGCAACCGGCCTGTGGGAAATTCGTGGTCAATTACCTGTTGGACAAAATGCCGATGTGTTCCTGCGAGATGCGGAGGGAGCAGAGGTTCTGGAAACGAGGGTCGACAATTTCGGACGCTTCGTCTTTACCGACCTGGGGCTGGCTGCCGGTGCTCATTTCATTGAAATCCAGGGCAAACAGGCAAACATGATTCGGGTTGTTGAAAATGTGATGATCGGACAGCGCGTTGAGGGGGGTGAAGTTGAAGCCAACGACAACTGGCAAATGGCCAACCGTGTGGATCTGTCGACACCCATCAGCGGGCGCATGGGGGTACGGAACGATTCCGATTACTTTCGCTTTCATATTGATGAGGCGACTGCCGATCAGTTGCTGAATCTGACTATGAGCACCGCTGCAGATCAGTCCCTCACGTTCGCCCTGTTGGATTCCCAGGGAAAAGCCGTTCAATCACGGGCCGGTTCCGGCAACGTTACGCTTCCAAAGCTTTTACTGGCGCCGGGGGAGTGGGGCTTGCTCATCAATCGGGGACAGGAAGGAGCAGAGTACAGTATCGAAATGACCGCCCATGGCGAAATCGCTGAAGGAGCGGAATTCGAGCCAAATGACAAGGTGGAACAGGCCGTAACGGTTCCTTCACGTAACCGAATCAAGGGTCGCTTCGATACGACCAAAGACACCGACTACTACCGCTTCGTCGTTACTGACGAAGCACAACTCTGGCGCTTCCAGGCCATTGGTGACGGCCTGCAGTCAATCGCGTACTACGATGGTGCAGGACGGCACGGCCAGGAGTTCAGGGAGAGCGCTAGTCGTCTTCGGCTTGAAAACGTGTTCCTGATGCCCGGGCAGCACTTCATCAGATTGACTGGAGAGCCCGGAAGTGATTACACCTTGCTGGCCCGGCCTCTGGGGCCTCCTGACCCTGATGGTGAAATGGAACCCAACGATGGGCCAGATCGCGCACAACGCCTGGATTTTGGACAGCGCCGCAACGGCATGATGTCAAGCATCCGGGATTTCGATTTTTACCGCTTCACGCTTTATGACTGGGAGCGATTCCGCCTCACCATCGAGCCGCCTGCGGATGGATCTCTCCAGCTACATCACTACTGGGAGTATCCGAATTATTTCAGCCGGCCGACCAGCGGGGTAGGAGAGTCCCTCGTGATCGAAGGCTTGTTTCCGCCGGGGGAGCACCTGCTGAGCCTGACTCCGAAGCAGGTCAGCGAAGCGGAGTACTACGTTCAGCTCGAGCGTCTTGATCGTTTTGCCTGCCCAATCGATTGCGAGCCAAATCCCGACAAGGCATTCGCGAGCCCGGTGCCCCTTTCAATGGTGTTGGAAGGCAGCACCACTCATTGGAATGGAAATGACACCCATGATTTCTACGCACTGCCCGTGCTCGAGACGGAACAAGAGCTCGTCATCCAGCCAGAGGAAAAGTACACACTGGAGGTCACAGCTGCGAACGAAACTGAAAACCTGGTGGCCTGGGACGAGCAAGCCGGAGTGTACCGGGGCACCATTCCTGCTGATGTCATGACCTACCTGGACATTTCCGGCGCCAACGAGCATTACCGGATGGTGCTTGAGTTCGCGCAGGGTCCAAACCCCGACCCGAACCTGCCACCACTTTCTGTCGATATAACACTGAACCTTGATGCCGAGCAGGTTCGGGCTTACCGGGAGTATGGACAGCGGGTTTCAGGAATCCTGGAATTACTCCACCAGGGTGCAGCACCTGTTACGGTTGATCTTGACGCAGCGACCACGGATCGAAGGTGGACGGTTTCATTGGAGCATTCATCGGTCGAACTCCAGCCTGGTGAGACTATCAAGGTGCCGCTGGAAGTCCATGTGCCCATTGACGCCTGGGCCGGACGGGCTGTTCGTGTCAGCGTCAGTGCCACAAATCGTAATGGCATGGTGACTGCATTCAGTGATGTAGGAGTGGATCCCGATGCGCCTGCGGATTCTCCGGTTCGTACATTTACACTTCCCGCACCTTTGCTGGGTGGCTTCAATGCCGCTAGCCGGCGATTTGGTGGCCGCTGGGTTGGTAACCATGATAGCCATGTCGGAAGAGGCTTTGAGCAGGTCATAGACGGCGTGTCCGTGAGTGGTAATGGCGTGCAGCTCCGTGGTGGACGAAAGGGTGATCCGGCCACACTGGACTACGAACTAGCTGGGGATGAAGCGATACCCATTCAGGGCTTTGTCATTAATTCGCTTGCCGGTCAGAAAAAACGAGCCTACTTGCGCATTGCCGATGTCGCAGTTTCTCTGGATGGCATTGAGTGGAGTCGGGTGTTGTTCGAACGACTGGAACCTGTCAACGGCGACCAGGCCTTTGTTCTGGAGGAACCTGTCCTGGCGCGATTTGTTCGACTGACCCCTGAGTTCAACTGGATTGGAAAGCCGGGGCAAGGGGAGCGCGTCGGAGAATTCAAGGCCATAGCTGCAAGCGAGTTTGAGCCCACTGATGAGGAAGGCTTCAACCTGGCAAATCGCGACCTGGGCGGCCATGTGGTCTGGGCTCGGCCACATATTGATGCCGGCTGGGGCAACGCCATTCTCAGAGAAGAAGGAGCAGACCCTGGTGTGCGTATAAAAGTCGGGGAATCCATCTCCTGGGTGCTTGGTTTTCACCATGATCGGGCAGCCCTGATTAATCGCCTGGAGTGGGTGCACAAACCGCCCGGGCACAAAAATGTGCGTTTCAAAGAGATTCAGGTCTCAGTCAGCATGGACTCGCCCCTGGGTCCGTGGAATACCATTGATGACTGGCCGCTGTCTGCGGATGGCGCTATGGACGTATTCGAGCCCGAATCACCTTTCTGGGCTCGCTACATCAAGTTCACCACCAACCCGGTTGAGGAGTGGCTGTCTCATGCTCTACCAACACCGCTGCGGGTCTGGGAGGTACCAAGTTCAGATGAATACCGCTCCGTTTTGACGGAATGGGGTGAGTTGAGCCGGGAGGCATTCTGGGAATCCACGCAGCCTGTGGAACCGGAGCCCGCCTTTGTTCGTGCCGCCAACGATACTCGTGAGCGTGCCGCTTTGATCGAGACAGGTGAGGAAGCCTCTGGCGCTGTATTGCTCGCTGAGCACGAGCATTGGTATCGCCTGGAAGTTCCGGCAGGCCAGAATACTGTCACGGTCACAATGACGAGCACGCCAACTGTTCGCACAATTGTGGAAGCGCAAAGTGAAAGCGGAGAACCGGTGCGTTTTCGCGAGGTGAAAAACGAAAGCTCGCCCTCGAAACATATATTTGAAGCAACGGTCGAACCGGGCACAACTTTGTATCTGAACGTCAAAGAGCCGCCCCGTAATACCGTGTTTGCCTGGGATACCAGCCCCAGCGTGGCGCCTTTTGTTCCGATCATTTACCAGGCATTACTCGAATTTACCCGCCAGGCACGACCGGGTCTGGATGCCGTGAACTTCATGCCCTTTGGTCATGGGCTGTTGTTGAAGGAATGGTTCAGTGAGCCGTTCGTGTTGCAAACGGTGGTTAATGAATATCCACGTCGGGAAAGCTCCAGTCTCGCCGAGACCACGCTGGCCAATAGCTCCCGGGTGCTGGCGCCACGACCAGGTTCCAAGGCTGTGTTGTTGATTACTGATGCCTTCACGCCACGGTATCGCGGCGGTCTTTGGGATGCTCTGGAAATGGCACGCCCTCGCGTGTTCGGGCTCGGGGTAAACATCGTCGGCGCGGGTTCGGAAATGGCGATCAATGACGTTAACCATGCTTATGACCTGATGCAGGGTTGGTCTGCCGTCAACGGTGGTTTGTTCACCAGTTTACTGACTGCAGGCGAGCTTGAAGTGGCATTCGACCGCGCGCAGACGCTGCTGAACGAGCCCGCGCCGTACCGCCTGCGGGTTGATTCCGAGTTCCGCGAAGCGCCGGGGCCGGGCACGCTGGTTGTGGTGCCAGGCACTGACGG
>DATFLY010000123.1:0-4156 GCA_035267185.1 Lysobacterales bacterium
CCGGTGAGGCGACGACTGTCGTTCAGAGTAAAACGTGCCATTGATCTAAAGTTTTTTCTAACCCAAATGTTTCATGAGTTTGGCGAAGCGTACGAATCCCAGGGCCTAATCAGCTTCTTCATCGTGCTGGGCAGCGATGCGCACGCCGCGTTCGTCCGAGATTAACTCGGTGCCAGGGTCGAGGCTGAAAGCCTCGGGATCTTCCTCGACAAAACTGTGAACCGGTTTTTCCTCGCTGCTGGCATCTTTCGAGCCGCCTTCAGGTTCAAAGTTGACGATTTGCTTCCAGCATCGAACCACGTTGTCGCCAAAAACCACCACGAGATCATGTTCCTGTGCCTTGCTCAGGGCATGGGCAACGGCTTCCTGTTCGTTTGCAATAATCGTGATTTCGCCCTCTTCAACGCCCTTCTCTGCCAGGCGTCTTCGCAACATCAGCGGAATTTCATCTCCATCACGCCCGCGACGATTATCGTCAGCCTTGCAGATGAAGGAATCAAAATGTGAAGCCGTCTCGTCAGCAATGGCATAGACATCTTCATCTCGCCGATCACCGGGTGCACCAAGGACACAAATTCGCTCACCGGAGACCTCAAGGCGATCGACCAGTTGGCACACTGCTGCCATTGCGGCGGAGTTGTGACCGTAGTCGAGGATGACACGGAACGGATGCTCGTCATAAACATTCATTCGGCCAGGCGCCTGGAAGAACGTGGTATTGAATGTGCTCAGGCCATGACGGATGTCATCCAGCGATTTATCCAGGGCATGCGCCATGGCCGCTGCGAACATCGCATTCTGAACGTTATGAGTTGCTCGTCCCTCAAGGGTCGCAGGAATCAGGTAGGTCCACAGCAAAGGCAAATGCGCACCCTTGTCGTAAAGCGTGATCATGTCTCCGTTGATGCCCTGCTCAAGGACCATGGCACGCCCGCCGTTGCGAACATGCTGTCGCACCAGGGCATGCGCGGGGTTCATCGTCACATAGCAAACGTGCTGAGCATCGGAATAATCGGCCATGAGCAGGCAAAGCTCATCATCGGCATTCAAAACCGCTGTATCCTGGGCGATCTCAATGGGAATTCGTTTGATTTCCGCCAATTGCTCGAGCGTGTCGATGCCTTTCATTCCAAGATGATCAGCAGAGACATTCAGACAGCAGGAAACATCACTCTTGCGATAACCCATTCCCGAGCGGAGCAAACCACCCCGGGCCGTTTCCATGACGGCTACATCCACGGTCGGGTCGCGGAGAACGATTTTTGCGGAAGCCGGGCCGGTCATGTCGCCTTTCACGGAAAGCTTTCCGTCTATGTACACACCATCTGTGGAAGTCATACCGACGGAATGACCGGCAGTCTTCAGGATATGGGCAAGCATTCTTGAAGTGGTGGTTTTGCCATTGGTGCCGGTGATGCTGGCAATGGGTATTCGGCGCGGCGTTCCCGGTGGATACAACATGTCCATCACTTTGCCGGAGACATCCCTGGGCTCGCCTTCAGAGGGTGCAACATGCATACGGAATCCCGGTGCCGCATTGACCTCGACGATTCCGCCGCCAACCTCCTTGTACGATCGAGTGATGTCTGATGTAAGGAAATCAACACCCCCCACATCAAGGCCCACACTCTGCACGGCCTTCTGTGCCATTTCGCGGTTATCCGGATGACAGACATCGGTCATGTCAATCGCGGTGCCACCGGTGGAGAGATTTGCGGTTGAGCGCAGGAAGAACACCTCGCCCTTTTCCAGCACAGTTTCACTGTTGTATTCCGCTTTGGCCATCAGGCGCTCGGCCTGGTGATCAAGCTCAAGTCGGGTCAGGACTTTTTCATGGCCGATGCCGCGGCGGGGATCAAGATTGACCTCATCAACAAGTTGTTCAATGGTTTGCTTGCCGTCACCCACGACATGCCCCGGGACACGCTTGGCAACCGCCACCAGTTCACCATTGACGACCAGCATTCGGTGGTCAAAGCCGTCGATATAGCTCTCAACCAGGACGCTGCGCCCGCGCGCATTGTCGAGTGCTTTGTCAAAGCCGGTGACCACCTGCTCCTCATCCATCAGGTTGATCGACACGCCCCGGCCATGATTGGCATCAAGCGGTTTGACAACCACCGGATATCCGATCCGCTTCGCAGCACGCACAGCACCATCGCGGCCGTACACAAGTTGCTGAATCGGAACAGGCAGGCCCAGGTCTTTAAGGAGATTATGTGTTTCTTCCTTGTCACAGGATATTTCAACCGCGATGTGCGGGGTTTTGCTGGTGATGGTGGCCTGGATTCGCTGTTGATATTTTCCGTGGCCAAACTGCACAAGCGAGTATTCGTTCAAACGCTGCCATGGGATCTCGCGCTCTTCCGCCGCCCGAACCAGGGAGGCTGTGCTGGGCCCGAGCTCTTTGCGCTGGGCAAATCGAATGAAATTATCGCGGCGCTCCTCGAAATTGAAGTCACTTTCAATCTCATCACCTGCTTCGGATTTCAACTCATCGGGAAGCAACTGTAAAAGTAACTGGTGAGCAATGCGGCCAGCTTCCAGGCCAACATCACGCTGTTTGTATTCAAACACCATGTTGTACTCACCAACATGTTCTTCTGCCGGCTGAATGTTTCTGGTTCGCCCAAATGAAACATCGGAACCGGCCAGGTTCTGAAGCTCAATGGTCGCATGCTCCCAGATGTGGGCCATCCAGGTGCCTTTATCCTCACGCAGTCGGCGCAGGAATCCACCCGCTTCGCCATAGGAACAGCCGTGACGTTCAAGCCCGGGCAGCGCCTCGATCAGCCCGCCGATGAAAGCATCACCCAGCCGGACAGACGGCCATTCCTCCAGGATACCAATATCAACCTGGTGTCGAATCACCGGGAAGTGGGCATAAAGGTTTGGGCCGACGTAGACATTGGTTTCCAGGATTTTCATGATGCTTGTCCATTCATTCTTGCTTCACGGGTTTCTACATTGAAGTGCGCGCCTGCGGCAAGCACGTGAAGTTTCAGGCCGATCAGTGAAACGGATTCGGCCCTTCGGACGTAACTCATGGAAGAGTGACGCAGATCCGACGGGTCAATGACGGTCACGGTACCACGACCGACAATTTCCGCGTCGCCATCGGGCCCGATGAATGCTGCTGTATTTTCATCGATGCCCAGCCCACAGACGAAAGGATTAAACGACAGGGCCGACAACAGGCGCCCCATTCGGCCCCTCTGGCTGAAATGCTGATCGATAATGACTCGATTGGTCAGTCCCAGCCCGGGAGCAAGCGCCACCCCGCTCTCACGCGGCGATGGCCCGCCACGTCCGCCTGCAATCATATGTTCTGCCATGATCGCAGCTCCCGCTGAAGTGCCCGCCAGCGGCATTCCGTTCGCGTTCATCTGGCGCAGCGTGGTGGCAACAGGGGTTCCACCATATATGGTCGAAAGCCGCATTTGATTACCACCAGTAATAAAGACACCGGTGGAGCGCTCCAGGACCTGGATGATTTCCTCACCGAAACAATCTTCGCGAGTTTCCACAGGTATACAGCGTGACCTGGCGCCCAGTTCTTCGAACAATGCCTGGTAGGTCGGTCCGGTTTCATCCAGGAGGGAGGCGGTTGGAATAACCAGGATCTTTGCAGATTCGCCGCCACACAGCCCGACAAACTTCTCCAGGATCTGGCGATCTTTTCTGCGTTTACCCTCAGCCCCGCCAATGGGTATCAGGAATCCGCGTTTATTGTTATGGGTGCTGGCAGCAGGCATCAGGTTGATTGCTCTTTTGATTGTTTGTTCAAATCTGGAAGGCGAGATAGTTTAACGGCTCAGAGGCATGAATCCTATTGCTGGTAGTGGCGTGCTGGCTGAACCTGGCAGTCGTGGCGAGGGCACGGACGAAGCGCCAGGGCCCGGTGGGGCTTTCAAAAGCACGCCATTAATACATCCCTGTAGGCTCGGATGATTCATCCCTGAATCATACGGTTTTTGAAAGCCCCACCGGTCCCTCGCGCCTGTTGGGTGCCAACCCAGACAGCCCAGTCTGCTCTCACGCTTAGGCCGCGTTGGAGAATACCTCTTAGAAACCGTATGCGGCAGGGAGGCCGCATCCGAGTCTACAGGGATGTATTTACGACGGGTTTTTGAAGGGCATCTCCAATGCAGTTGCA
>DATFLY010000124.1:0-6229 GCA_035267185.1 Lysobacterales bacterium
CGGCTCCGGCGGACAGCACGGAGGCGGCCTGTAACATCTATCCGGCAGGACAAGACCACGGCGACAGGCTAATCCCCTGCACCTTCAGCCAGAGACAGGGCTACATCACAATCAGACGTTCTGATGATGTGACCCACGACCTGTCGCCCGTCGGCGATACGCCCGGCAATTTTGAGGACCAGGATGGCCGCAGGGTCTACCAGCAAAGCGGGCTCGGCGATCAGGGTCTGATCTTCCGGTTTCCGGATGAAAGTGTATATGTCTACTGGAATACCACCATGTTGGAGCCCATCGACGAGGATAATCCAACCTGGCCATTCAGTACTTCGGAGTACGATGCCACCGCTTTGTTTCGCTGCAGGGCTGCCGGCGATTCCGAGTTTGGCAACTGCCCGGGTGGCATCCAGCGCATGGAAGACAACCAGGCATCAATCGTGGTGCAGAACCAGCTGGGTGAGCAATTCACGATCAATTTCATGACGGATTATGTCAATGCGACCAATCGCGAGGTGAAGGCGCAACTTGAAGGTGATACCTGGATACTGGACTTTGCCAATGGCGAGCTCTGGGAAGTGCCACTGGCCGCGATTGAGGGCGGCTGAACAAGATGAAAATACGAATCATTCTGATGACAATGGCTTGTATTCTGGCAGCGGGATGTGCCCCGGAAGACACGCTCGAAACGACTGATGCGGCAACCGCGGACTCAACGGAGCCAGCCGCTGCAGACCCGGCGCCTGCCGCGGAACCGGAACTGGCTGGCACGGCATGGCGCCTGCTTAATATCGCGGAGATGAACGACAACACCGACATTCCCGACGATCCCGCGAAATATACGCTGGTTTTGAACCCTGACGGCACAGCCAATATGAGAGCCGACTGCAACCGGGGAAAAGGATCGTGGACCTCCGAAGCATCGGGCCAGTTGCAGTTTGGTCCGGTCGCGGCGACACGGGCACTTTGCCCACCGGGGTCTTTGTCAGAGAAATACCTGGCCCAGTTCCAGTGGGTTCGTAGTTACGTATTGAAGGACGGACACCTGTTCCTGGCTACCATGGCCGATGGGGCGATCATTGAATTTGAGCCACTGCCGCCAGTGGCCGCGAGGGTGTTTGGCGAGGAAGTCCGCACCGCTGATGCAACTGAAATGCAGGATGCGATCGTGACGCTGGTCTTTGACCGCTACGCTGCCGAAAACGGCCTGGTGCCTGAAGAGGCCGAGATCGACGCTTTCGTCGAAAACATGCAGCAAGGCATGGCGGAGCGCGGAATGACCGCCGAAGATGACCTCACTGAGGAAGAAGCGGGCGAAGTGGCCACAATGCGGCGGCAGATGGGTAACGCCGTGATCCGCAATTGGAAAATCAACAAGTCATTATACGAGGCTTACGGTGGACGAATCATCTACCAACAATTCGGCCCCGAGCCGCTGGATGCCTACCGTGAGTATCTCGAAGAGTTGCAGGACGCCGGCAGGCTTAAGATTGTTGATGAAGCGATGGCTGAAACTTTCTGGCGCTACTTCACTGACGATTCAAAGCATGACTTCATGGAATCAGGCAGTGAGGATGAGGCCCTCGTATTCGCCACTCCTCCCTGGGAGGAACAAACTTAATCGATTAACCCCACTTGATTGACACGATGATGATGAGTTTCATCGCTTCGAGCAACTAAAAGACTCAGGTAAAAGATTCAGGGCGCCGGCCCAATGACTGCCCCGATGGTTGTCGGTCCGGCGGCAGTGTTGGTTGCGGGTGGAGAGGTTGCCAGCCGGTGCAACGGCTCCGCCAGGCTCTCCATCCAGGTTGCACCCCCCGCCTTACTTCGGGCCAGCGCCACCATCACGTAGGCCTGACCATCCATTTCGACCAGCATGCTGTCGGCGTGGAAATCCCGCCAGGTGCCTGACTTGCGGTATAACTGAAGGTCATCGTGTCCATCAAGACCCTTGACGAACTTGTGCTTTATTCCTGGCTCGGACATGGCCTCCCGCATCATCTGCGACTGCTCCGGACTGACCAGTTCGTCGAATTCGTCGTCGTTGATCACTGGGAAGCCTACTTCAAGGGTGAAATTAAAAACCTGGATGCATTCCTGGTCCCGGCCGAGCACGCATCCGGCTGGTCCCTGCTCCATCCGGAGTTCACGGTCATGGTGCCGCAGCCTGACCCCATAGAGATTTCGATTGCATATGGTGTGGCACTTCGGTCCCAAGGACTCGCCGAGGCAATCAACGAGTTGATCATTTTCGCCAGCAATACCGGTGAAATCGACCGGTCATACGAATACTGGATTCTTGGCCAGGGCGCCAAAGATCATTCACCAAGGTGGTCAATCATTCGGGACGTTCTCGGCTGGGTGGAATAAATCCGGGCTTTTAGTAAAGTTCCTTTGGAAACATCCGGAAAAACAGGTCCATGACCCGCTGCCAGAAATTACGGGCGGGCTGCCTGTTAACAGTCTCATCGCTGTTGACCCAGTAGGGATCTCCATCTTCATCGAGAAGAACCTGCCAGGCGTTGTCCGGGTGCATGTCTTGCTCCATCAGTTCGACCAGCTCACGGGCAAGCCCGGGACTTCTGATCAGGGCGCCGTCTTCTGTATTGATGTTGAAAGAACGGGGGTCAAAGTTCATGGAGCCTATAAACACGAGTTCGCGGTCAATGACAACGGCCTTCGTGTGCAGGCCGACAAACCTTCCCTTAACCGGAGGCACCTCTACCACCGTTTCTTTTATCGCTGCGTCAGCCCTTAATTCGTACAGCTCCGCACCCGCTTCAATAAAATCATCACGCCATCCCTTGTAATGGCTGTTGACGGCAGGAACGTCATGAGAAGCCAGCGAATTGGTCAGAATTCGCACATCAACACCACGATCCGTGAGCGCCTGGAGGCGGTCTATCGCATCCTGGTTGGGAATGATGTAAGCATTGGTGACCAGCAGTTCCTCCTGCGCGAGTTCAAAAAACTCGAACATTTCCAATGCCATGTTCTGAATGACAGCATCCCCATCAGCCTCGTCGTAAATCACCTCGCTGGTTCCGATATGAAGCCCTGGGACCAGGTCTTCCAGTTCATCTGTCCAGTCCTGGACGCCAACATGGAAAGAATCCAGGTCTTCGTTGCCGGCATTATTGGCGATGATGGAAGTCCATGTTGTCTCGGCGAATTCCGGGTCCGGCTGAGCATCGAAGTTGTCCACGGAAACCACCCAGTTGCTGTTCCAGAAACTGTCGAACATCTGGTTGGTCTGTTGCGCAAGATGGCCAAATCCAAGCACGTCCAGATCATGGAAGTTATAGGCATGACTGAGCCCGAAATAGTGGTCACCGATATTGCGGCCACCGATGACTGCAGCGTGGCCATCCGCGATCAAAAGTTTGTCATGCATGCGAAAGTTCAACCGCTGCATCTCGACGATCATTTCTCCGCCCCTCGAAACCAGGTTGCGTTTGCGCCACGAGTTGAACAGTCTGACCTCGATGTTGGGCCGCTGGTTGAGCTCATAGAGAGGCTGATCCTGGCCAATGGTCAAAAGATCGTCGACGATGAGCCTGACGTGCACGCCACGCTCTTCAGCCGCCCGCACCACGCGTTCGAGTAACAGCATGCCGGCGCTGTCGGGATACCAGAGATAGGTTTGGATATCGATCGATGAAACAGCCGAATCGATCAGCGCCAGGCGCCAGTCCATGCTCTCACGGCTGCCGTTCAGCAGCTTGAACCCGGAATGTTTCCCGGTGTGTGTGCTGGTTACCGCCCGCGCTGTTTCGGCCAGCACGCCGTTCTCGGCTGGCGGCCTGGCAAACGCTGGTTCCGGCCACTGGATATCATCCTTGAGTTGAGGGGTGGCACACGCGGTCAGCATCAAGGCAAAAGCGGCGGTCGGTAATGCGCGTATAAATCGCGTGCGAATGCATAAAGCCGGGGCTCGGTGCACTACGGGCTCCTTAAATATCATCTAAATCCTGGGGCAAGTCAGGGTGAGTCTATAACAAAAATTCAAAGCGATGCATGGGATACTCAGGAGGCCCGAAGATGGCCCGCTCGTGCTCGATGCCTGTTTGTTTGATACCTCTTGATGGCCACTGGATTAATAAAAGCAAACAGCGCGTCACAGACTATTTTGATCATTCTGATCAGACAGCAGATGGCAATCGATCGATACGAATACGATAGTAGGCAAACATGGTCACCGCCCTGGCTGCCATAAAGATCATGAATGCCAGCCACAGGCCATGATTGCCAAGGTCCTGCAAAAAATACCAGGCTGGCACATAAACAACGAATGTTGAAAACACCATGCTGTTGCGCATTTCCCGTGTCCAGGTCGCGCCAATCAGCACCCCGTCATAGAGAAAAGACCAGGCAGAAACCAGTGGTGACAATATCATCCAGGGCATGAAGACTGCGGCTGTTTGTCGAATGGCTTCAATATCGGTCAGCCAGGCAATCACCATATTCCCGGTCAGTGCATAGGCACCGCTGAACAACACCGCAACCAGCAAGGTCCACTGGAGGCACCGTTTGACCGCCAGTTCAAGGTAGCGCCGCTCACCCATTCCTTTCGCTTTTCCAACCAGGGCCTCGGCAGCCAGTGCAAAGCCATCCAGTCCATAAGACATGAAATATTGGAGGTTGATCAGCAACGCATTGGCGGCCAGTTCCAATGGCCCCAGCCTTGCACCCATGGCAGTAAAAAACGCGAAGGAAAACATCAGGCACAGTGTGCGAACCAGTATGTTGCTGTTGATCGCGATGGTTCGTTTCATCTGGGTTGGGTTGAGTACCTCGGATACAACATAGCGACCCGGGTATTTCTTCAACTCGCGCAGGACAAACGCGACCCCAACCGCAAGCCCGGCATATTCGGCGATAACAGAAGCCGCAGCAATACCATCAACCTGGTAACCCAACCCAAGAACAAACCACAGGTCGAGCACCATATTGGTGATGTTGATGGTGAGCAGAAGGACCAGTGGAACACGCGCGTTTTGAAGGCCCAGGAACCAACCGAGGATGGCAAAGTTCACCAGCACAGCAGGCGCGCTCCAGATCCGGACATCAAAGTAGATGCCCGCATAGTTCATCACGTCCGCTTCCGGAGCAATCAAAAAAAGTGAGAGCGATCTTAAAGGCACCTGTGCCATCAGCAGGATCAATGCCAGAGCCAGTGCGATGGCTACACTTCTGGCCAGAGCGGTCCTGATTACATCAGGCTGCTCCGCCCCGACGGCCTGGGCGGTGATGCCCGTTGTCCCCATGCGCAGAAAATTCATGCCCATGAAGATGACGCTGAAAATGGTTGCGCCCACCGCCACTGCGCCCAGGTAGGCCGGGCCAGGCAAATGACCAGCCACGCCGGAATCGACCATGCCCAGTATGGGGACCGACAAATTCGAAAGAATCATTGGCGCTGCGATGCGCCAGACCGCACGGTGAGAGAATGCCTGCAAGTCGAACTCCGTGGTGTGGACTATGCGGCCAACAAACAGCCTTGAACCACTTGTTATTTATTATTCATTACCTTTCCTTCAGAAACACACGTTGTCCATTCCAAACCTGTTTCGGACACTGCGCCAATCGCTGAAGGTCTGAAGATCATTATATTCACTCAATCATCCATGCGTTTGTTAGCGTAAAATGCCCCTCCACTATCTCTGACTGGCGTACTGTCTTGCCCCTGCTCCGACTCGATAATGCTTCCCTGCACTATGGCACACTGGCTCTGCTGGATGATGTTTCCCTGACCATCGCCAGGGGCGAGAAAATCGGCCTGCTGGGTCGTAACGGTGCTGGCAAAACAACTCTGCTCAGAGTGCTTGAAAGTGAGGTGCTGCCGGATAGCGGGGAACGCTGGCTCAGGCCTGGAACACGTATGGCCTGGCTGCAGCAGACCTTGCCGGAGGCTGATGGGCAGACGGTTTATGACCTGGTTGCCGGCGGCCTGGAAGAGACCGGGAAGCTATTGGCGCAATATCACCACCTGCTGCATGACAATGATGAGCCTGACATGCAGGCACTGTCCCGGGTTCAGCAGAAAATCGAGGATTGTGACGGCTGGAAAATGCAGCAAATGGTGGAAACCACCATTTCACAACTGGATCTGCCCGGCGAGGCCAACATGTCAGAGCTTTCCGGCGGATGGCGACGAAGGGTCGCCCTGGCACGGGCACTGGTCAGTGATCCCGACATTCTGCTGCTGGATGAGCCCACCAATCATCTTGAT
>DATFLY010000125.1:0-53147 GCA_035267185.1 Lysobacterales bacterium
TGCTGCGGTTCCCGGCATTCAACAATGCCATAGAATTGCAACGCGACGGTGACCGGCTGAGTGGGACACTGACACTTGCCAAACGTGGCTATGAACAGCAAATGCCCGTAACAGCCGCACCCGACCCTGGTTATCGTTTCAGCCCCGACCCCGAGCCGGAAATCGATGTCACAGGCCGTTGGGAAGTGGTTTTTACCGATGATGAAGGTAAGGAATCCGCATCCGTTGGGGAGTTTGACCAGCAGGGCGGTAACCTGACGGGCACTTTTCTTACAGCGACTGGGGATTATCGTTTTCTCGAGGGCGAAGTGGATGGCCGGACGCTCATGCTGTCCACGTTTGATGGTGCCCACGCCTTTGTTTTTACTGCAACCCTGAATGATTCAGGTGCGCTCGAGGGAGATTTCTGGTCGGGCACCAGGTGGCATGAGGACTGGGTGGCCAGTCGAAATTTTGAGGCTGCATTACCTGACGCATTCTCTTTGACCTATCTGAAGCCAGGCTACGAGACAGTCGAATTTACTTTTCCGGACCTCGACGGAAAACCGGTGTCACTTGATGACCCGAAATTCGATGAAAAGGTGGTGCTGGTGACCTTGTCCGGAACCTGGTGCCCCAACTGTGCGGACAAAGCGGATTTCATGTCCGGGTACTATCGCGAAAATCGTGAGCGCGGCATGGAAGTGGTCAACCTTTTGTTTGAGCACACCACCGAATTTGATGAAGCAGCGCAACTGGGGCGGGCGCTGGTCGAGAAGCATGGCATTGAATACGATGTCCTGATTGCCGGCTATTCAGACAAGGCGGTTGCCGCAGAAGCATTGCCGATGCTGAATCATGTACTGGCCTATCCCACCACTATCTTCATTGATCGCAGTGGAGCGGTTCGCAAAATTCATACCGGGTTCAGCGGGCCGGGAACCGGGAGTTATTACCTGGACTTCGTTCGTGAATTCAATGAGCTGATGGATGAGTTGCTGGCCGAGCCCATACCTTCGAACGCAAGCCGCTGATCAGACTTCAACCACGCCATTGGCAGTCGCCATAAGGACCACGTCGGCGGGCCGAATTGCGAACAAACCGCAGGTCACCACGCCAGGCAGGTTATTGATTGTTCGTTCCATTTCCACCGGATCGACCAGGTCCATATTGTGCACATCGAGAATTTCATTGCCGTTGTCGGTGACAAATCCTTCCCGTAATTCAGGCTGTCCACCAAGGACGACCATCTGGCGCGCAATATAGCTGCGTGCCATTGGAATCACCTCGATTGGCAGAGGGAATTTTCCAAGCACGCCTACCTTCTTGCTCTCATCGACAATACAAACAAACCGGCGACTGGCGCCTGCCACGATCTTCTCGCGCGTGAGTGCACCGCCACCGCCCTTGATAAGCCGCCTGTGCTTGTCGAATTCATCCGCACCGTCGATGTAAAGATCAAGCGTGCCTGCATTGTTCAGCTCACGCACATGCACACCAATGGCTTTAAGTTGCTCCGTGGTGGCCTCTGATGATGAAACCGCGGCCTCGATCTCGATTTCCGATGCTACGAGGGCATCGATAAAGCAATTGACGGTGCTGCCGGTGCCCACACCCAGGACCATACCTTCCCGGACATGCTTGACGGCGGCCTCAGCCACCTCGCGTTTTTGCTGTAGTTGCAAGTCAGAATTCATTTGTTCTCCAGGGATAAAACCAGTTTCCAGTGGGCGGGTTCGACAGGCATCACCGAAAGACGATTGCCTTTTGCAATCAGGCGGAATCCTTCCAGCTTGTCGGCATACTCCTTTACTTCCCTTAGTGGAATCGGTCGCTTGAGTTTACGAACCAGCTTGACATCCACCATGAACCAGCGTGGATTTTCCGGATCACTCTTGGCATCGAAATACTTGTCATTGGAATCGAAAGCTGTGTGGTCGACGTAGGCCTCGCGCACAATCTCAACGATTCCGACAACCGCAGGGATGTCGCAGTTTGAGTGGTAGAAGAATCCTTTATCGCCCTTTTTCATGTCATCACGCATGAAATTGCGGGCCTGGTAGTTTCTTACGCCATTCCAGGAGGTGGTCTTGTCGGATTCGGCATCGAGGTCATCAACCCCGTAAGCATCGGGTTCGTTCTTGAAAAGCCAGTAATTCATGAATTCTTCTTGTCAGGTTGATTGCGGGAAGTGGCTATTGTCCTGAATCAGTCGCCGAAGGTAAACAGTCCTTTTTCAGTAATCACACCATGTAACGGAATATCGAAATCATTCATCGGAAGTTCGTCGTCGCGCTGGGCTTCGTAGGCGACCCCGATTCGCAGTGGACTGGCAAGATGGGCAACCTCGAACAAAGCCCTGTCGTAGTAACCTGCACCCATGCCCAGTCGCCCACCTTTGCGGTCCCAGGCAACCAGGGGTATCAGCACGGCATCCAGTTTGGAAATCTCGCACAATTTGCCGATCACGGGCTCGTTGATGCCAAAACGATTGGGCTCAAGGTTTTCATCATCGGGGTTGCCGGGTGCTGGCGACCATTGACGAAATCCCAGTGGATTGTCATCACCACCAGCACCAATGATCGGCAGATAAATCTCAACCTCACCAGAATTCAGGCCTGACAGTGCTTGGGAGATTTCGGGTTCACAATCAAAAGCGAGATAGCCGGCGATGGTCCTGTATTTCGAATTGCGACAGACGGTCGCAACATGATGATTGATGGCCTGGTCATTTTGCAGGCGCTTCTCATCAGGCAATTCCTGCCTGATGCTGCGGTATTGACGACGCAGCTTTTTCTTCTGCTGTTGAATGGATTCGGATGACATGGTGAAAAGAAGCGCCCTCCATGGTGCCGCTGCGGCCCGGAGACCTTGAACCAAGAGGTTCAGGTGGGGCGGCTCGCTGGGGCCTAAGGCTTTTCGCTACATGGCGAACATGCACACTGGCGTCCAGGTCGGTACCCCGAGGTCAGTATATAGGGACAAGGTATTTATCGGTCCCGCTGGCAAACACCACAGGGGGCTAACCTAATTCTAATCGATTGGGGGAAGCCGCGCACCCTGAATAGCAAAAAGTGGTGCCGACAGGTCAGTCTTATTCAGCCAGGGCCTCGTCAAGCTGGTCAGCCAGCATCCTGATCTTACTGTCGATTTTCTCATCCCGCGAAGCTGCAGATTTGCGCAGTTTGACGGTTTCATCGCAATAATTCAGGGCAGCCTGCAAGGCAATTCGCTCCAGCGACATCAATCTCCCGGAATCCTTGATTTCACGCATGTGATCGTCAAGTTCGCGGGCGGCTTCTTTCAGTGCCTCGCGTTCTTCCTCGGGGCAGGCGAATTGGTACTCTCGATCAAGGATGTTGACCTTGACCGGTTCGGGGGTTGCGTTCATTAACTAATCCTGGATTGTTGAAACACCGATCAGGTCTGTTCAAGCGCCTTGAGTCGGTGGATCATGGCTTCTACCTTTGAACGGGCCTCATCATTCCTGGCGACCAGCGCTGCACGCTCGGCAACCAGTGACTCCTGCCTGCTCTGCAGTGACTCGTTTTCCTCACGCAGCTGGCGGCATTGTTCAAGCAATTTCTTGAGGTGCGCTTCGAGGCGCTCAAGGTCTTTTCCGGTCTGTTCCAATTGTTCCATGATGCAAATATAGTTTGACGTGGCCGTGGCGGTCAATGAAATCGATAAAATGAGGCCCGGGAAAACGCCATCTGGCACGCAAAAACCGACAAGCGGTGATAGGATTGACGCACCCGGAACAACATCAATGAATAATCCACAACTTCCTGACTTCGAGAACAGTTTACGCATTGGCCAGGGCCAGCTTGATGCGGCCGAGTTGGCTGAGTGTCACGGTGTGCTTTGTGGCTTTCTTGCCATCAGTCCCCAGGCCGGGCCGAGTGATTACATGACGCAACTGGATTCTTTGCAGCTGGTGGATCAGCCGGATGAAGCATTGCGCCTGGTGCTTGACGAGCTTTTTAGTTCAACCGTGGCCCAACTCGAAGATGACGAGTACGGATTTCGATTGTGGTTACCGGATGACTCGGAACCACTTGAGGAGCGCACTGAGGCGCTCGCACGCTGGTGCACCGGGCTTCTGGCAGGTCTTGCAAGCCAGGGAAGCATTGAAGCCCTCAGGGGCGAAGCAGCTGAGGCAGTGGGTGACATTGAGCAGATTGCACGGGCTGGTCTTTCTGCCGGGCCTGCTGAAGATGAAGATGCACGCGAGGACGATGAGCGTGCTTTTACGGAAATTGCAGAGTATGTTCGCGTTGTCACCTTGATGTTGCGAGAAGATTTCCGCGGTCCGGAACAGGGTGAACCTGTTCACTGACCCAAACTGTTATCCATGGTTGTTAACCCTTTTTCCCACAAAAACTTCTGATTTCCAGACTCTGAATGATTAAACAAAAAGAATATCAGCGTCGCCGCAGTCAACTGATGCGACGCATTGGTGAAGGCGCTATCGTCGTCATCTGTGCATCACCTGCACGGACCCGTAACAGCGACGTCCACTATCCATACCGACAGCACAGCGACTTTCTCTATCTGTCCGGGTTCCGTGAACCCGAAGCCGCGTTGGTCCTGATACCCGAAGATGAAAAAGCAGTCATGTTCTGCCGGCCGCGGGATCCTGAACGCGAAATGTGGGACGGTGTCATGGCCGGGCTTGAAGGGGCTGTAGAAGACTTCGGCATGACCGAGGCCTATGACATCGGTGAGATCGAAAAACGCCTGCCGAAAATGCTTCGGGATCGGGACCGGGTCTTTTATGACCTTGGAGAAGACACCGCATTTGATCAAAAACTGATTGGCTGGATGCACGACCTGCGTGAGACCAAGCGCCGGACTTTTCACGTTCCCGAGGAAATCCACGGCCTTGATCACATGCTCCACGATATGCGGCTATACAAGAGCCGCGAGGAAATCAGGGTCATGAAGCGATCAGCCCAGGTGGCGATTGAAGCCCATGAAAAGGCCATGAAGGTTTGCAAGCCGGGGATGAATGAAGCCGATATTCACGCCGAATTACTGCACACCTTCATACGCAATCAGTGCGAAGCGTCGTATCTTCCCATCGTTGGCGGGGGCGCCAATGCCTGTGTCCTGCATTACATCGAAAACAATGCAGAACTGGATGACAACGAATTATTGCTGATCGATGCCGGCGCAGAATATGACGGTTATGCTTCTGACATCACCCGAACCTTTCCGATCAATGGCAGCTTTACTGCCGAGCAGCGTGAATTGTATGACCTGGTTCTGGCAGCGCAGCTGGAAGCCATTGATCATGCCCGAACGGGCAATCAGTGGGAAGACGTCCATGATGCGGCCGTTCGGGTCGCAACCCAGGGCATGGTCGACCTGGGGATTTTGAAGGGCGATCCGGAAACCATCATTGAAGAAGAGGCGTACACCCGTTTGTATGTTCACAAAACCGGCCATTGGCTTGGGCTGGACGTGCATGATGTGGGTGAGTACCAGATCGACGGACACTCCAGGGAACTGGAGCCGGGCATGGTCCTGACAGTGGAACCCGGAATTTATATTGCTGCAGATGACGAATCGGTCGATAAGCGCTGGCGCGGAATAGGCATTCGGATCGAGGACGATGTTGCGGTCACCAAAGACGACCCCCAGATTTTATCAGACGGGCTGGTCAAGACAGCCGATGATGTCGAAGCCTTCATGAAGGGCTGAGGTTTGAAATCATGACAAGCAGCAGCGCAGACATCGCCATCGTTGGCGGCGGGCTGGTGGGTGCCAGCCTGGCCTATGCGCTTTCGAGCCAGGGCTGGAAGGTTGCCATGCTGGAGTCAGTCGAGCCGCGCGCGGCCAGTCAGCCTTCCTATGATGATCGTACGCTGGCGCTGGCCGACAGCTCGTGTCAGATCCTGACCGGGCTGGGTTTGTGGCCTGCTATTTCTGAAAATGCCACACCGATTCGTCGCGTCATCGTCAGGGAACTGGACGGACCCGGAAGAGTGGAGCTTGACCCGGCCGAGCACGGTCTAAGACAGTTTGGGAATATTGTTGAAGCCCGTTCATTTGGGGCTGCAATGATGGGCGTGCTTCCGAAGCAGAAAACACTGCAGTCATTCGTACCAGCCACTGTCTCTGGTCTTGAAAATGATCAGGACGGTGTTCGCCTGAATTTCAACCTGGACGGAAGTGAACATACGCTCTCGGCGAACCTGGTAGTGGGTGCGGATGGCGCAGCGTCTTTTGTTCGCGAGGCCGTCGGGATCAGTGCAAGCGAGCATGACTATGGCCAAACCGCCATTGTCTGCAACATCACACCCTCCCAGCCGCACCAGGGAAGGGCTTTCGAGTGCTTTACAACCACCGGGCCATTCGCGGTTTTGCCTCACCAGGGAGAACGATGCGGCCTTGTCTGGTGTCTTTCCTCAGAAGAAGCACAAGAGAAACTGGCGCTATCGGACGACGAATTCCTGGCCGCTGCGCAGGCAAGATTTGGCGATGAACTGGGCGATTTCATCAGGCTTGGTCGCAGATCAAGCTACCCATTGCGGCAGGTTCGCGCTGATCGGGATACTGCCCGGCGCACAATTCTCCTGGGAAATGCTGCCCATGCCATCCATCCGATTGGCGCCCAGGGTTTCAACCTTGGTCTGCGAGATGTCGCAGTGCTTGCTGAATTGCTGGCTGATGTGCGCCGTTTAAAAGGAGATCCGGGTGATGAAAGCTTGCTCAGGGAATATCACGGCTGGCGCCGATTTGATCAGTCCAGCACCGTTGGCTGGTCAGATGCGCTGGCGCGCCTTTATTCGAAACCTGGCCCCGGTGCCAGCCTGTTGCGAACCGCCGGCCTGGTTGCCAATCGCCTGATCAGGCCTTTGAGAAGACAAACCGCAAGTCGGGCGATGGGGTACCACGGTCGCATTCCACGTCTCGCCCTGGGCGAACCACTGGAAATCGAAAGCTCCTGAGGTTGAAAAATGAATCAAGCTGAATTTGATGTCGCGGTCATCGGTGGCGGCATGGTTGGAGCGACCGTCGCCTGCCTGTTGTTGCGTGAAAAATTCTCCGTTGCCCTGATCGAGGCAGGTGAGCCGCCAGGATTCGATGAATCAAAACCTGTAGGACTCAGGGTCTCGGCTGTATCTCCCGGGTCTGCTTCGGTGCTCGATCATGCGGGTGCCTGGCGCATCGTTGAAGGGCGACGACACTGTCCTTACCGGGCCATGCACGTCGAGGAGGCTGAAGACCAAGAGCAGGCAGCCATCGATTTCGCCGCGCCTGAATTCGGACTGGAACGGTTGGGTACCATTGTTGAAAACGAGTCTGTAACCGAGGCGCTCTGGCAGGTGCTTGAGGCCCGTAAAACGGCCGGGGATGGGCTTGAAATTTTCAGGCCTGTGCGGCTTGAAGGATTTGAAACCAGCACTGAAGGAGCCAGGCTGTCGCTTGAGTCTGGCCCGGATATTTCTGCGAAGCTGATCATCGGTGCAGACGGGCCACGATCGCCCGTTCGAAAGTTGTCCGGAATTGATCAGGAGACCTGGCACTACGGACAAAAAGGGATTGTGACTGTCATAAAAACACAGCAGCGCAACCCGGGGACGGCCTGGCAGCGATTCATGGAGGGTGGGCCACTGGCACTACTGCCGCTGGCTGATGGACAATCTTCGATTGTCTGGAGCCGCCCGCAGGCGGAGGCTGATCGGCTACTGGACCTGGACGATGCAAGTTTTTGCCGCGAGCTTGAACTGACTTCGGGCAGTTGGCTGGGCGAGGTTGAATCCTGTGGGCCAAGAGCTGCTTTTGAACTGACCATGCGTTTGAGTGAACGCTACGTGGCCGGTCGTGCTGTATTGATGGGGGACGCTGCCCACGTGGTTCATCCGCTGGCCGGGCAGGGCGTCAACCTGGGATTTCTGGATGCTGCCGCCCTGGTTGAACTTATATCAAAGTTGCGGGACGAAAACAGAGATTGGGCCGGTGATGCCGTGCTGACCCCGGTGCTTGAACGCTATCAACGCTGGCGGCGGTCCGATGTAGAAGTCATGGCGCGCGGCATCCACGGAATTCGCACATTGTTCGAACCCCCGATACTCGCTCCGGTTCGACGGCTGGGCATGCGCCTGGTAGGAAAAAGCTGGATTGCGCGAGAAACTTTCCTGCGCCGGGCGGCCGGTTTGCATGCAGATGCGCCCAGTCTGGCAAGAGCAGGGCGATCCTGATCCGGAAATCGCATCTGTACATGGTGAAAAAAACGGATTCCGGTCTAAACTAGGATTAAGAACATCTGGTTGAAAATGCCTGACAAAAAACAGGAGACACAATAATCCCATGATTTACAACAATATTTTAGAGACGATTGGCAACACCCCTGTGGTTCGTATTCAGAGGCTCGCTCCAAAGGACGTGGAGGTTTACGTCAAGCTGGAGGCCTTCAATCCACTCAGTTCCGTCAAGGACCGACTTGCGCTTGGTGTGATCGAGCATGCCGAGCGAGAGGGATTGTTGCAGCCCGGGCAGACCGTTATCGAAGCGACTTCGGGCAACACCGGTATCGCGCTAGCCATGGTTTGTGCGGTCAAGGGCTATCCTTTCGTTTCAGTCATGGCCGAGTCCTTTTCAATCGAACGCCGCAAGCTGATGCGCTTCCTTGGCGCCAAGGTCGTCCTGACACCGGCCGCGGAACGCGCAACCGGGATGGTTCGTGTAACCGAAGCACTGGCCGCAAAGCATGGCTGGTTCATGACCCAACAGTTTGAGAATGCTGCCAACCCGGCTTTTCATCGTAATACCACTGGCCCTGAAATTCTCAGTGACTTCGCCAGCAAACGTCTTGATTACTATGTCAGCGGCTATGGAACTGGCGGAACGGTGACTGGCGCAGGGCAAATGATCAAACTCGCCAGGCCTGAGACACAGATCGTCACGACAGAGCCTGCCGGCGCTTCACTGCTGGAAGGCGCTGAATGGCAACCTCACAAGATCCAGGGCTGGACCCCGGACTTTATTCCCGATGTGCTGGACCGCTCAATCGGCGACCGCAATGTTCCGGTGACGGACGAAGAATCGATTGCGGCATCCAAAGCACTCGCGACCCAGGAAGGTATCTTCTGCGGTATTTCTTCAGGGGGAACCTTTGCCGCAGCGCTCAAAGTTGCAGAAGATGCTGATCCCGGTTCTGTGATCCTGGCCATGTTGCCGGATACAGGTGAACGTTATCTGTCGACACCATTGTTCGAGGATATTCCTGAAGGGCACGACGATAGTCAGGAACTACTTGAAGGCCTGCAGTATTAGCAATAGTCGCGGCTAAAAGGCCGCTCCTACAGGCGCATTGTAGGAGCGGCCTTTTAGCCGCGACCGGTTCAATGAAACGCGTTTTAGGCACGACCTTTTAATCACAACCGGTCCCGTCAGGGCTTCAGGAGTGCTTCCGGCAGGTCACCCAGTGGTTCCGCCAGTGATTCCATGAAAGGTCCCAATGCAGATGTCTTGCGCCAGACCAGCGCAATGGTGCGGTTCGGACACGGTGCCTTGAAAGGCTTGATGACGATATTTGATGTGGCTGCCATCGGCGGCTTGACCGCCAACAGGGGCATCAGGGTGATGCCCACTTCGGCTGCCACCATCTGGCGCAGCGTTTCCATGCTGGTGGCGTGAAAATCAACGCGTTCGCTGGCACCCGCAAGTGCGCAGACTTCCAGCGCATGGTCACGCATGCAGTGACCGTCCTCCAACAGCAGCAATTCACTGCCACGAAGGTCTTCCGTGGTCACAGATGTTTTACTGGCAAGCTCATGTCCTGCCGGAACCGCCAGCACGAAAGGTTCATCAAAAAGAACTTGAATTCTCAGGCCATCATCGTCGATCGGAAGAGCAAGCAATGCGGCATCAAGAGTGCCGCGATGAAGCATTTTCAGGATATCCTCGGTCTTTTCTTCTGCAAGCTGTAAAGTCAGTTGCGGAAAAGACTTTCGGATCGCCGGAATTACATGAGGTAGAAGGTATGGAGCCAGGGTTGGAAAAATACCAAGACGCAGCACGCCTTCGGCCGGATTGATGTTCTGCCGGGCAACCACACGAATCTGTTCGATTTCACTCAAGACGCTGCGGGCTCGCTCAGCCACTTCAACGCCCACCGGGGTTAGCATGACTTTTCTTGGCGCACGCTCGACCAATTGCACACCAAGCTCTTCTTCCAGCTTTCGTACCTGGGTGCTGAGCGTTGGCTGGCTGACAAAACAGGCTTCAGCGGCTTTGCTGAAGTGTTTTAAATCTGCAAGCGTGACGAAATACTGCAATGCACGTACATTCATGTGCGCATTCTATACTTTTCTACTTCCGGCTTCGGCCTTTGGTTCGGATGATGTTGTTCCTGAAGATCTCAACCAGTTGATGGCAGGCAAGGTGCTGGTTACGGAGACTCGCCTGGATGAAACTGGAGGGTCAGTTCGAGCCCGAATACTGATCAAGGCGCCTGCGACCCGAATCTGGAACGTGGTGTCACAATGTGAATTCGCGCTTCGCTACCTGGCCGGGATGGAGGAATGCGAAATTTTCATAGACGAACCAACACGAGCAATGACCCGTCACGTGGTGGATGCTGGTATTTTTGCGCCCACCCTTGACTACACGTTTGAAACCCTTCGGGAACCATACACGATCATGGAATTTAGCCTTGAGAGCGGGAATGTTAAGCAGATTGAAGGTTACTGGAGTTTCGAACCTTCCGAGTTTGGCGTCATCCTGGAACACGAGATTCATTTGCAACCCAAAACACCTGCGCCGCGCTGGTTTGTGCGACGGAAACTGAAGAAGGATCTGCCACGAATGATGTTGTGCATTCGGGGCATGTCAGACGGATCGCCTGGAAGTACAACTCAGCAAAAAGACCTGGCAGCCTGCCAGGAATCAGCGTTGATTGGAGATCAGTAGCGCCAGTCGCCGAATTCGATTTCGATCCAGACTCCGAAACCCAGCGACATCTCGCGTTCCTCGGATTCCAGCTCACGAGGCCATGTCAGGCTTGGACCCATGGACAAGAACATCCACTCGCGGGTGAATGGTCTTCTCCAAATCAGGTTGAAACCATAGTCTTTCAGGACGACCGGGTTGTCTGTCTCACCATTTACGAAAGTCAGCAGTGAAATTCCGTTTTTGCCGGAAAAGCGGTGATACCAGGTGTGGCCTACATACCAATCCCAACCGAGTGTCACGTCGGAATTTGTTGCAATTCCTTCAAAACGCATGACATTGCTTGCATCAATGTCGTGGGTCACTTCGCCACGACTAGTCGTTCCGAAACCATCGTCGCTGCGCCAGAAAAATGTCTGGCGAAAACTCAGTGCGGTATCCTGGCTGAACGATTTGTTGTAGTAATACTGCAACTTGGCATACGGGCGTGGCGGAAGACGAAGCCGAACGCCCGCTGACCAGTCCCAGCCACTCCTCTTACTGCGGCCGCGGTGACCGAGACCCAGCAACCACTCGGGTTCGTCATCCTGTTCGTTGACTGCGCCCGGATTGAAAAATGTCTTGTTTTCAAGGTCAGTGTCAGAAACATACGAGGTTTCGTCAACACGGCCAAGAATAAGATCCCAGCGCCTGTTCATATTCGGAAGCGGGGCCCGTACGCGCACACGAAGCCGGGGGTCAAAGCCGTCGTATTGCGTGTACTCGGCGCCGAATATTGTCCAGCCCTTGATCTCGTTTTCCGGATAATCCTGTTCATCACCGAAGAGGCCGTCAAACCAACGAAAAGTATGGCAGGCTGCGCCCCGAAATACCTCGCGTGTCTGTTCCTGGATCTCCTGGTCTTTCAGCTTCCAGTCACAAGCGTCTTGAGTTTCCGGGGTTTCCTCGGTCGCTGCAGTAGTCTGGTCAGGTTCATCGATGTTTGCCTGCACTGACAAAGGCATGAACGCGGCCACAAGCCAGGCAAACCACGCGGCTGCCTTTCGAAATTCAGTTGTTTGGTTAAGTTGTTGTGCCATCTGCTATCAGACCGGTAGTCCCCGATTTACCTTTTATCACGGCTTTCCGATTGTTTGCAGGTTAGAATACGCTCTTAATTTGATCAACGAGTTAACTGATTTATGCAGCGTACAGTACTCACCGGGATCACGACCACCGGAACACCCCATCTTGGCAATTACGTCGGCGCTATTAAACCCGCGATTGAAGCCAGTCGGGTTGATAATGTGCAGTCCTACTATTTCCTCGCGGATTATCATGCGCTGGTCAAGAACAGTGATCCGCAACGCTTGTATACCTCGACCCTGGAAATCGCTGCGACCTGGCTTGCACTGGGACTGGACACCGAGAATGCGGTTTTTTACAGGCAGTCTGATATACCTGAAATTCCTGAGCTGACCTGGATACTGACCTGTTTTACCGCCAAGGGTTTGATGAATCGTGCTCACGCTTATAAAGCAGTTGTTCAGCAGAATGTTGATGCAGGTGAGGATCCGGATTTCGCCATTACCCTGGGTTTATTCAGCTATCCTGTCCTGATGTCGGCAGACATCCTGATGTTCAGTGCTCATGACGTTCCGGTTGGAAAGGACCAGACTCAGCACCTGGAAATGGCCCGCGATATCGCGCAAAGATTCAATCATCAATATGGTGAAATTCTGACCCTGCCCGATGCAGTCATTGACGATAATGTCGCGGTATTGCCGGGACAGGATGGCCGCAAGATGTCCAAGAGTTATGACAATACCATCCCGCTGTGGTTGCCGGAAAAGCGCCTGCGCAAAGCCATCATGAAGATCGTAACGAACTCCCTGGAGCCCGGGGAGCCCAAAGACCCTGATGATTCTGCACTGTTCTCAATTTACTCGGCATTTGCCAATGAGAATCAGCGCCAGGCAATGCGACAGGCATTCGCAGACGGCATTGCCTGGGGTGAGGCCAAGCAACAGACATTTGAGCTGATCAACACGGAACTCGCTGCGCCCCGTGAGCAATATGAAGCAATGATGGCGCAGCCTGAAAAGATTGAAGAAGAGTTGCGCAAGGGGGCCGAACGGGCCCGGGAGTATGCCACCCCGTTCCTTGCGAAAATCAGGGCAGCAATTGGTTTCAAGCCGTTGGCATGATCGTCAACACTGAAAGCGTGTAAAGATGCAGTCCCGGACTCCCGAAGAATCATTTCTTGTAGCGGCCTTTTACAAGTTTGTCGCATTGCCAGATTACAAAGAACTGAGAGGCCCGTTGACCCAGCGATGCGAGGACCTTGGACTACTGGGGACCATTTTACTGGCCGGGGAAGGCATCAACGGCACCATCAGTGGGCCGGAGGTCGGGATACGTCGGCTCTTCGAAAGACTGGCTGAAGATCCCCGTTTTGCTGATCTGACATTCAAGGAATCCTGGTCGGATGATCAGCCTTTCTACCGCATGAAGGTTCGACTCAAGAAGGAAATTGTCAGCATGGGGGTGGAGGGTATCGATCCGGCCAGCGAGGTGGGCGAATATGTCTCACCCGAAGACTGGAATGCCCTTATTGGCAGGGATGATGTGCGGCTGATTGACGCCCGTAATGACTACGAGGTTCACCTGGGTCGGTTTGCCAATGCAGAGGACCCGGATACCCGCTCATTTCGTGATTTCCCTGTTTGGGTTGATACAAACCTGGATCCGGAGCGTGATGAACATGTTGCCATGTACTGTACCGGCGGCATTCGCTGTGAAAAGGCCACCTCATACCTGCTGCAAAAAGGATTCAAAAATGTATACCATCTCGATGGTGGTATTTTGAATTACCTGGAGCAGGTCGATCATTCCGATACGAGATGGGAAGGGGACTGTTTCGTGTTCGACAACCGGGTGACCGTCGACCATGATCTTGCAGAAGGCGATTTCGAAGTATGTCCCGCCTGCCGAATGCCGCTGACCAAGGAGGACCAGGCGACGCCGCAGTTTGAGAAAAATGTATCCTGTCCCAGGTGTTTCGATCGATTGACCCCTGAAAAGCGCGAGGGGTTGTTAGAGCGTGCCCGCCAGATTGAATTGGCAAATCAGCGTGGTCAGCGTCATATTGGAATGAAACAAAAGCCACCAGCCGGGAGTTCTTCAAAACCAAATGAATAATCCAGTAAAAGCACTCATGGAACTGCCCCGCAGCAGGCTGATCGAAGCAGCATGATGTTCCAGTCTCCTGCCATAGATCCCACCAGTCTTCTATCCGGCGATGAAGGGTCAGAAGCTGAAGAACAGCCGGCGGAAGGCGAAGATACAGTCTCCGCGCTGAATCTGGATGTAGACGTTGGTCAATATATTCCTGAACAGGTCAGACCAGTCTGGGAATTCGTGAGTGACTACCCGCTGGTTCTCGTCCTCCTGCTGGGTGCAGCCGGATGGGGCATCGGTAAAGTCATTCAGATGGCGGTTCGCAAGGTGCTGGAACAGGGTGCCAAACGCACCAAGACTGATCTTGATGATCGGCTGATCAGCCTTCTTTCGGCACCCATCATTCAGACCACGGTGACGCTATCGCTGATCGTCGCGATACTCGCCTTTCATGAGCGAACCAATCTGGACCAGGTGATCATTCGAAGCCTGGTTACCTTATTGCTGTTTTTCTGGGCTCGCGCCTGGCTCAAGGCGACGCACCTGGCGCTTGAGGCCATGTCGAAGAACGTTCGTCGGTTCGAATTGTTCCAGCCACGAACCGTGCCCCTGTTTGAAATGGGCATCAAGATTCTGTTGGTGCTTGTCTTTGCCTATTTCTTCATGAGTGTATGGGGCATCAACGCAACTGCCTGGCTGGCATCAGCCGGTATCATCGGTATTGCTGTTGGTTTCGCGGCCCGCGACACACTGGCCAATCTGATATCAGGCGTATCCATCGTTGCCGACGCGCCCTACAAGATCGGCGATTATATTGTTCTGGACACCGGTGAACGGGGCGTGGTTACAAGCCTTGGGATTCGCTCGACTCGCCTGCTGACCCGGGACGATGTTGAGGTCTCAATTCCCAATGCGGTGATTGGCAATGCCAAGATCACCAATGAAAGTGGTGGACCCTGGGTCAAGCAAAGAATTCGAATAGCCGTTGGCGTTGCTTATGGCAGCGATACTGAAGAGGTGGTGAAGGTTCTGGAAGAGATCGCCCTGGACAATCCGGATGTGGTTGAGCGACCGGAGCCGAGAGTTCGCATGCGTGCTTTCGGGGACAGCTCACTGGATTTCGAATTGTTGTGCTGGATCAACCATCCCGAAGATCGCGGCAAGGTGAGTCACGAACTGTTTATGGAAGTAGACAAGCGATTCCGCGAGCGGGAAATCGTTATTCCGTTCCCACAACGCGATGTGCATATTCACGACCTGGGTGAGGAAACCGCTTCAAAGCCTAACCTCGATACCCCCGAAGACCCGAAATCCAACCCGGAATCCAAACCGGAAAACTGAGCTGCAGAAAATCCTGATCAGGCCCTGATCAGGCCAGCTTTGCGAGAATAGCAGCCGCAGCCCCTTCGAGTGGAATTTCCTCGTTGGCTTCGGCCCTGCGATATCTGTATTCCAGTGCGCCCTGGTCCAATCCGCGCTCGCCCACAACAACCCGATGCGGTATACCGATCAGTTCAATGTCATTGAACATGACGCCAGGTCTCAGGTTGCGATCGTCCAGAATACATTCCACGCCAGCATCTTTGAGTTCCTGGTAGAGCTGTTCAGCTGCTTCCCGGACCCGGTGTGATTTCTTTGCGTTCATCGGCAGAATGGCCACCTGGAAAGGCGCGAGGGGTTCAGGCCAGCAAATACCATTTTCATCATGGTTTTGTTCGATGGCAGCAGCAACGATGCGCGAAACCCCAATTCCGTAGCACCCCATGGGCATCAGGTGGGATTTTCCATCTTCTCCAAGCACCACGGCATTGAGTGCTTCAGAGTACTTGGTGCCTAATTGAAAAATATGGCCCACTTCGACGCCTCTGGCCAGCCTGAGAACACCTTCGCCATCGGGGCTGGCGTCGCCTTCGACCACATTGCGCATGTCGGTCAACTGAGGCAGAGCAACATCGCGACCCCAATTGATTCCAAAATAATGCTTGCCGTCGGTGTTGGCGCCTGCCGCGAAATCTGCGCAATCGGATACCCCGAAATCAGCAATGCAGGGTATCGGCAGATTGACCGGGCCGAGAGATCCTGGCCCTGCACCAATTGTGTCCCGAATTTCTTCTTCCGTGGCAAACCGAATCGGGCTTGCCACCTGGTCAAGTTTTGTAGCCTTGATTTCGTTCAGATCGTGGTCGCCGCGAATGACAAGCGCAACAAAATCAGCTTCGACCTCTTCTGAAGCCTCGACCACCAGTGTCTTGATGGTCCTTTCAACAGGTAATTTGAATTGCTCAACCAGGTCGGCAATAGTCCGGGCATCGGGAGTGTCAACCAGTTCCATGTCCTGCGAAGGCGCCGCCGCCTGCTGTTGTGGGCGGGGTGCTTCTGCCAGTTCAATATTGGCAGCGAAATCTGATTCGGTCGAAAAGACAATCTGGTCTTCACCAGAATCGGCAAGTACATGAAATTCATGGGAAGCATTACCGCCAATTTCGCCTGAATCTGCTCTGACGGCACGAAAACTTAACCCGGCTCTTGTAAAAATGCGGGAGTAGACCTCGTACATTTCCTGGTAGGTTTTTTCCAGGCTTTCATTGCTGATATGAAATGAATACGCATCCTTCATCAGGAACTCACGTGCCCGCATGACGCCAAAGCGCGGCCGAATCTCATCCCGGAACTTGGTCTGAATCTGGTAAAAAGTGATCGGCAACTGTTTGTAGCTGCGCAACTCCTGGCGTGCAAGATCGGTGATGACCTCTTCGTGGGTCGGTCCGAAAACATATTCCCGCCCGCCTCGATCGGTAATCTTTAGCAGCAGCGCGCCATAGTCCTGCCAGCGACCGGTTTCCTGCCAGAGTTCTGCCGGCTGCACTGCCGGCATCAGGATTTCCAGGTACCCGGCCCGGTCCATCTCCTCGCGTACGATATTTTCCACCTTTCGCAGAACACGCCAGCCCAGGGGCGTCCAGGTGTAGATGCCCGATGTAAGTTTCCTGATCATTCCGCTGCGAATCATCAACTGATGACTGGCGATCTCTGCGTCTGCAGGTGTTTCCCGGGTTGTGACCAGGTGAAATTGGCTGGCTTTCATTTGATTCTGACTCTCGATGTACCCGCCGGTCTCTGGCGGAAAGTCAGGAATTTTATACTTGCCGTGAAGGCTCCGCTAGCGATTAAGAGCAATTACTTTGAATAATCAGTTTGAGGGCTGCGACCTCGTCCACCCTTTGCTGGTCATCCATGCGCACTGTTTCACCTTCTTCGTTTTCGTAATAGACCCTGCGATTGGGCTCCAGTCGTGCCAACCGTGAGCGCGCCTCGTTACACACGGCTGCAATTTCGTATTGTTCTGCTGCATTCTCAGCACGATTGTCTGCAATTTCCTGACGTTGGAGGTCTGCAGCAGAGGGTTGATCCGATGAGTCATCAGCACCGTTGAGATTAGCGTTGACCGGCATTCCGATGCCGGCTTTTTCTGGTTCGGCCGGAATGTCCTCGATTGAAGCATCACGACCCTCTGGGGGGGGAGTCTGGGTATAATGCGTGACGCCATTTTCGTCAGTCCACTTGTAAACTTCCGCACCAACCGCTGGTGCAGTCAGCAGAAAAGCGATCAGCAAGGCGTAAACGGTACTTCGACGAAAACTAATGCATTTCATCTCCCATCCCCTGTTGGTTACTATAGGCTCCATACAGTGGTGACTATTTATATCATACTCGCCGGTAACCGCACGCACAGAGCATCGGGCATCAGACAATGAGAACAGGTTCAAAAAACATGCGCAGAGGCGTCTACCTGTTGCCGAATGCATTGACAACGGCTGCACTCTTTGCCGGCTTTTTCTCCATCATTTCCGGAATTAACGGTCGCTACATCACTGCAGCAACAGCAATATTTGTGGCTGCATGCCTGGATGCACTCGATGGTCGCGTTGCTCGACTGACCAATACCGAGACCGATTTCGGTGTTCAGTATGACAGTCTTTCTGACCTGATTTCTTTCGGTCTGGCTCCGGCTTTGCTTGCTTTTAACTGGTCGCTTACGACGCTTGGAAACTGGGGCCCCTGGGCCGGCAAGCTGGGCTGGCTGGCAGCTTTTGTGTTCGCAGCCTGTGCAGCATTGCGTCTTGCCCGATTCAACACCCAGGCAGAGGTTTCAGATAAGCGCTATTTTCAGGGCCTGGCCAGTCCGGCCGCAGCTGTCACCCTCGGGTCGACCATCTGGTTTTTCGCGGCACAGGGGATTTCCGGCGATGCAGTTAGCTGGCTGATCTGGATTGAGACAGTGGTCCTTGGATTGCTGATGTTTTCTCGTGTCAGGTACTTCAGCGGCAAGGGCTGGCCGCGAGGTGATCGCATTCCGGCTGGCTGGTTGATCGTGATCGTTTTGTTCATCGTTTTGATAGCGATCGACCCACCGATGTTCCTGATGCTGGGCGGTCTGTCTTACGTTGTCTCGGGGCTGGTGATTACAGTCATTGGCCGTCGTCAGTGGCGTTTGCGCAGGTTACGAAGAATACGCCGACAGCAGGGCAGGGAAGAAGATCATTACAATGATGATGAGCCGGAAAATACTGAAATAAAGAAAGACTGATGGATTCAAATAGCCTTGAGTACCTGGAAGCCATGGGCATTGATGTCTATCAGTTGCGCACGCAAGGATCAGAGGATGCCGCAGCTGAGATTCACCAGCTGATTGCGCTTGGAGAGGGAGATGGTGACATTCTGTGCATTGTCGAATCAAGGGACCAGTCACAGCTCGGCCTTGCCGCAGGAATTGCTGGAGCGATGCGCAGCTCTCCTGTCTGGGCCTGGCCCGTGAGTGATGAAACAGATTCTGCCTGTGGGCAATCATTGTCCGATACGGTGGCAGAGAAGCTCACCACAAGGGTCCTGATCTTCGGTGAGGTACTGGCTAATCAGATCCTCGGCACGGGGGCGCCGACGGTTATTTCCGCTGCAAGGGTTCATGTTGTCCCCGGCCTTGAGCAGGTAGGTCAGGACCAGAAGGCAAAACGGGCGTTGTGGAAGCTTATGCTGGACAATGGAATCGCAGCACCGCGCGGCGACAAACAAACATGAGTGCCAATCCCCGACCGTTCGATCCCGAAATCAGGGTTTTAACCCTGAATGATCTCGACAGGATCATCAAGATCGAGCACAGCGCCTACCCGTTCCCCTGGTCGCGGGGGATTTTCGTGGATTGCATGCGTGTTGGTTACGATTGCTGGGGATTGCAGGTACGGGATTTACTAGTTGCGTATGCCATACAGACACATGCTGCCGGAGAATCTCATCTCCTGAATCTTTGTGTGGATCCTGAGTGGCAGCGAGCTGGCTACGGCAGTATTTTGCTGGAACATGCAATTTGCCAGGCGGCGGTCAAGCGCTGTACCAGTATGTTTCTTGAAGTACGACCCAGTAATCCTGCAGCGATCAGGCTCTATAAAACGCGCGGTTTTGTGGTGGTCGGCGAAAGGCGCAACTACTACCGGGCCGAGAAAGGCAGGGAGACCGCCATCGTTATGCGGCTGGAGCTGGATCAGCAAATAGCAGCGCCCTAGCGAGCCCCGGTGTTGTGCGCACTAGTCGTCTTTCATGGACTCGATGCGGCTGATCTGATCGCGCAATTGAGCAACCGATTCTTCATGGGCCACCAGTCGGTCCCGCTCCTGTTGCACCACTTCGGCGGGCGCGCCTTCCACGAAGTTTTTGTTGTCCAGCTTCGCTTTCGATTTCTTCAGGTTTGCCAACTCTCGTTCGAGGCGACGATTCAGTCGTTCCAGTTCCGCGGTGACATCGACCAGTCCCTGCAGAGGAATGAGAACACGCAAAGACCCGACAAGCGCCACAGCACACTTTGATGTGTCGGCAGAATCATCGACCCATTCGAATCCCTCGACGCGTGCCATTTTTTCAATCAACTGCCTGAATTGCTGTTCGCGGGCCCTGTCATTTTCGGTACCCGCCTGGAACCAGACAGGCATTGAACGGGAGGGTGGCAAGTCCAGTTCAGAACGAATTTGGCGAATGCCCTGGATAATGGATTTCAGCCAGTCAATCTCCGAGATGATGACTTTTGATTCTGCTTCATCCGTTTGCGGCTCGGGAAACGACTGCGTCATGATGCTTTCGCCTTCGATACCCAACGGTGCTTTCAATCGCTGCCAGATTTCCTCGGTGATAAAAGGCATCACCGGGTGGGTGGCGCGCAACAGGCGCTCCAGCACATTCAGCAGGGTGAAACGCGTTGCTGCCTGTTGCTCAGGCGTGCCGCTGCTGAGCGCGGACTTGGAAAACTCCAGGTACCAGTCGCAATATTCGTTCCAGGTAAATTCATACAATGCATGGGCTGTGAGATCCAGTCGAAACGACTCCATGTGCTGGCTGAATTCTCGCAACATGACATCGAATTGAGCCTCGATCCACTTGTCCGTCTTGCCAGCGTGTTGGGCAGCTTCTTCGGCGCTGGCGATCTCCTTGTTTTCCGTTTGTCCCAGCACAAATCTCGCGGCATTCCAGAGTTTGTTGCAGAAATTCCGATAACCTTCAATTCGGCCGAGATCAAAGCGAATATCGCGCCCGTTGGTTGCCAGGGATGCGAAAGTAAATCGCAAAGCGTCAGTTCCGAAAGCCGGAATGCCGTCAGGAAATTCCTTGCGGGTCGCTTTCTCTATAGCAGGGGCCATCTGGGGCTGCATCAGCCCTGTTGTGCGCTTGGCCACCAGGTCATCCAGGGAAATTCCTTCAATCAGGTCCAGTGGATCGAGAACGTTACCTTTCGATTTGGACATCTTCTGCCCATGGGAGTCCCTGATCAGGCCATGGATATAGACGGTATGAAACGGCACATCACCGCGAAACTTGAGGCCCATCATGATCATCCTGGCAACCCAGAAGAAGATGATGTCGAACCCGGTGACCAGAACATTGGTCGGATAGAAGCGTTCAAGACGTTCGGTTGCCTCGGGCCAGCCCAAAGTGGTGAAAGGCCACAGTGCAGAAGAAAACCAGGTATCCAGAACATCTTCGTCCTGCTCCAGGGGTATATCGTCTGCAAGGCCTGAATTGCGCCGGGCGTCTGCTTCGTCCATTCCAACATGGATGTTGCCATCCGGGTCAAACCAGGCAGGAATCCGATGACCCCACCAGAGTTGCCGGCTGATGCACCAGTCCTCGATGTTGTTCATCCACGAGTAATATGTCCGATCCCAGTTTTCGGGAACAAACTTCACGCGCCCGTCCTCGACGGCTTCGATTGCCGGCTTTGCCAGGGGCGCAATCTTTACGTACCACTGGTCAGTGAGATACGGCTCCACAACTGAGCCAGATCGGTCACCGCGGGGAACAACCATGCTGTGATCTTCGATTTTTTCCAGGAAGCCATTGGCCTTGAGGTCTTCAACGATTCGCTTGCGCGCTTCGAAGCGATCAAGTCCGCGGTAAGCCTCAGGGGTATTGTCATTCAGCGTGGCGTCATCGTTTAAGACATTGATGGACTCAAGATCGTGACGCTGGCCAACCTCGTAGTCATTAAAGTCATGGGCGGGGGTGATTTTTACGCAGCCGGTTCCAAATTCCGGATCCACGTAGTCGTCTTCGATCACCGGGATCTCACGACCGGTCAATGGCAACAACAGTTTTTCTCCGACCAGGTCCCGGTAGCGAGGATCTTCCGGGCTGACTGCAACAGCCGTGTCGCCCAGCATGGTTTCCGGTCTCGTGGTGGCGACCACGACATCGCCATGACCATCTACCCGCGGGTAGCGTATATGCCACAACTTTCCGCTCTCGTCTTTGGAAATCACTTCCAGGTCAGAAAGAGCTGTTCGCAATTCCGGATCCCAATTGACAAGTCTCTTGCCCCGATAAATCAGGTCTTCGCGATAAAGCTCAACGAATACCTTCCGAACCGCTTCCGACAGGCGTTCATCCATCGTGAAGCAATGGTGTTCCCAATCGACCGATGCCCCCAGCCGGCGTAGTTGCCCGCCAATGGTATCGCCGGAATGCTCTTTCCATTCCCAGACCGCATCGACAAACGCCTCACGGCCCATGTCGTGGCGTGACTTTCCTTCAGCGGCGAGCTGGCGCTCAACCACCATTTGTGTGGCGATTCCAGCGTGATCGGTTCCAGGCTGCCACAAGGTGTCCCGCCCCTGCATGCGGCGCCAGCGTGTGAGTGCATCCATGATGGTGGTTTGAAAAGCGTGACCCATGTGCAGCCTGCCCGTTACATTCGGGGGCGGCAGCATGATGCAATAGCCTTCGCCACCGGGGACCGGTCGGAAGTAACCTTTTTCTTCCCACTCGCGGTAACAGCCTTCTTCGATGGCGCTTGGTGTGTAGCTTTTTTCCATTATGGTTTCGCCCTGTGACTTTTCAGGGTGAGATCTGGTCAGGCGGCAAGATCAATGAGGAACTGGGTCAACAGGCCAACCGGACGCCCGGTTGAGCCTTCAGTTTCGCCCCATTTCCAGGCTGAGCCGGCCACGTCCAGGTGTGCCCAGGACTGTTTCTTCGTAAATCGCGACAGGAAACAACCAGCCGTGATTGCGCCGGCCGGCATGCCGCCAACATTTTTCATGTCCGCGAACGGGGTTTCCAGTTGAGACATGTACTCTTCCCAGATCGGAAGACGCCATGCCCGATCCATGCACCTGTCGCCTGCTGCCACAAGGGCACCGGCCAACTCGTCGTCATTGGACATCAACCCGGAGGCATGATGACCCAGTGCGACGACACACGCACCGGTGAGGGTTGCTGCATCAATCACGTGCCGTGGATTAAATCGTTCTGCGTAGGTCAGGGCATCACAAAGGATCAGGCGTCCTTCCGCGTCGGTATTGAGGACCTCGATGGTCTTACCAGACATGCTGGTCAGGACATCTCCGGGTCGATAAGCGTCGCCGTCAGGCATATTTTCAACTGCCGGAACGATACACACCAGGTTGATCGGAAGATCGAGTTTCGCACATGACAGAAAGGCGCCCAGGACACCGGCAGCGCCACACATGTCGTATTTCATCTGATCCATGTTTGCACCCGGTTTGAGCGAGATTCCACCGGTGTCAAAAGTGATTCCCTTGCCCACGAAAACCACTGGGTCTTCACTGTCTGCCCCGCCCGAATACTTCAGCACGATCAGTTTTGCCCCGTTGGCACTGCCGCGGGAAACACCCAGTAAAGCATCCATGCCCAGCTCGGCCATCTCGGCTTCTTCCAGAACTTCCAGATTAACTTTGTCGAAAGAGTCCGCGATCTGCCTGGCTTCCTGTGCAAGGTAAGCAGGGTTGCAGATGTTCGGAGGCAAATCGCCAAGATCACGGGCCTTCAGGAATCCAACCGCCATCCCGCTGGCCTGATCCAGCGCAGACTGTCCGTTTTCAGCCTGGTTGAAAACAGCCTTCCTGAGCGGAATGGAATCGTCATCCTTGGGACGCTTGGTCGTGGTGTAAAGATAGTTCGCTCTCTGAATACACAGGGCCATCTGGCGCAAACGCCAGGTCTCATCGACGTCCTCTACTTCCACGTCATGAGCAAAGATATGACATTCTGTGATCGGGTGGTCACGCAGGGCCTTGCCGGCAGCCAGGCAGGCGCGATCCCAGCGTGCAGCCGTCAGTTTTTCGGGTTTCCCGAGGCCAATCACCAGCACCCTGTCGGCCGCCAGACCGGTAAGGCCATGAAGCATGGTTGTTTTCGCAGTTGAAGTATTAATGTCTCGAGACTCCAGCATGCGTCCCAGCTGCCCGTCGGTAGCTTTATCAAGCGTTTGCGCGGAAGGAGACAATGGTCCATCTTCAGTTGCAGCAATCACAAGGCATGGTGTTTTGACCTCGGTCAGAGGCGTTGAGCTCAGGCTCAGTTTCATGTTCTGTCTATCCTTTGCGTTAGTGCGGTTCCGGACCGTGCAGCCATTCAGAAAGACAGCAACAATTCGCCCCGACCGATCATCAAGCCGGCTATTCTAACAGGGCTCACCAAAATCCCAATACACCATTTAAATATTCCTGACTTTTGAATTTTGCCTTGTTGCTTTGTGTCTGACCATGGCATATTTCGCAAGGTGCCCAAAGAAATCACAGTGAACTCACCACGCCAGTCTTACATTCAGCGCTTTCTTCTTCGGGGGTCCAGTTGAACATTCTGCAGAAATACATTTTCCGCGAATGGCTGTGGACCTTCATCGCGGTTGTTCTTGTGCTGTTGATCGTCATGATCGCGCTTTTATTTGGTGAGCTGTTGAGCGATGTTGCCGGAGGAAGAATTCCAGCGCGATTGCTGGGCCTGATGGTTTTCCTTGGATTGCCTGATGCGCTCGGTAACATCATTCCACTATCTGCATTTATAGCCGTTATATGGGGATTGGGAAGGCTCTACAGGGACCAGGAGATGGCGGTCATGCGCGCCAGTGGTTTTGGGTGGCCAATGTTGCTGAGGCCATTGCTGAACCTTATGTTGCCCATTGCCGGGTTGACACTCATCAGTGCTGTTTTCCTGGCCCCAATGGCTGCGGGTTATCAGCAGCAACGACTGGAAGAGGCGTTTCGATCAGCCAGCGAGTGGGGCTTGCAAACCGGCCAGTTTCACGTGTTGCGCGGCGGCAATACGGTCTTGTACGTGGAATCGGTTGAGGCTGACGGTAAAACACTCAACAACATCTTTATTCAGCAGAGGCGTGATGAGCGTGACCAGGTCTGGATTGCAGAAAGAGGGTTTTACTGGCTGGACGAGGAAACCGGCATTCGATACCTCACGCTTGAGAATGGTCAGATTACCGAGGGAGAGCGAAGGTCACTTGATTTCGGTGTGATTGAGTTCAGCAGAAATGACCTGCGACTGCCCCAGGCAGAAGCGGTGAGTCAAAGCGATGAAATTGATATTCGCCCAAGTCGTGAGTTGTTGTTTTCCGCTGAGCCTGAAGAAATCGCAGAAATTCAGTTTCGAGTGTCGCCTGCCATCGGCGTGATCGTACTTGGGCTTCTCGCGCTGCCTCTTGCACACTCAGCGCCCCGCGAAGGCCGGGGTGGACGGATCGTGCTGGGAATGCTGGCCTACCTGATTTACGCCAATGTCCTTTTCCTGTGTCGTTCCTGGATTGCTGAAGGCGTGATCCCACCTTTCATAGGTATGTGGTGGACGCACCTCCTGGTGCTTCTGATCGCGCTGGTCTGGCTACAGCGACAGGGGCGAATGGGCAGGGGATCCCGATCATGATCAAGATTGTCGATCGTTATGTCGGGCTGGCTGCAATGCAGGGCACTTTACTGGTATGGGTGGGCCTGACATTGTTATTCATGATGATCTCTGCCCTTGGCGAACTGCGGGATTCTACTGCAGGTTATGGCATTGGTGATGCGCTTTGGTACGTCTTGTGGACGACGCCCAGGAGGGCCTACCAGATTTTTCCCATCGCAGCTCTGTTGGGCGTGCTGATTGGCGTTGGCAGCCTGGCTTCAGCCAATGAGCTTGTCGCTTTCAGGACTTCCGGAGTTTCCAGGTTAAGGCTGGCGCTTGCAGCCCTTGGGGGTGTGCTGATCCTTGCAGTCCCGGTGGTTTTGATGGGCGAATGGGTAGCGCCGGAATCCGAACACCAGGCGCGTGCCTTTCGATTGAGCGAAACTCTGGGCCAGGCCATCATTGGTGGACCACGTGGTGTTTGGCTCAGGGATGGAAACGATATCGTTAACATCCAGGACCCCCTGCTTTCAGCGGATCGCGGCGGGCAAACCGTGGAGTTCAAGAACGTCGTCATCTACGGCTTCTCTGAATCTTCAAAACTGGTATCAATCACGCACGCCAGGAGCGCAGATCATGACGGTACGAACTGGCGGCTGGATCGTGTCTGGACTGCAGTCATTGGTGATGGAACTGCCGTCGAGGAAAGAAGACCCAGCAAGGCCTGGCCCACGGAGGTGCGGCCTGAACTGCTCGATTCAGCAGTGACCCGACCTCAAAGATTGTCGATACGTGCCTTGAAGGACTATCTGAACTACCTGGGAGAAAACGGGCTGGATGATCGGGTTTACCAATCGGCATTCTGGGAAAAAGTTTTTTATCCCCTGACCATCATCGCGTTGGTACTGGCAGGAATGCCTTTCGTGTTTGGGTCTTCCAGGACCCAGAACATGGGTGTCAGAATGTTCGTGGGTATGATGCTTGGCGGGTTGTTCATGATTCTGAGCAGGGGAATCCTGAATTTTGGTGATGCCTATGGCATACCCGCACTGGTCAGCAACCTGTTACCTTCGGCATTGCTGGCCCTGGGGGCAATCCTGATTCTGAGAAGGACCGTTTAAACGTTATTTGGGGGGTTTGGGGGTACGGATCATCGAGCTGTTAGTGGCGATGTCGTGCCAGCTTTGGCGTCGTGGATTGAACAAGCACCAGATAAAACCGATTCCGAAGGCTGCTGCTGAAGCCAGCGAAACCACGAAGCGCAATATGCAGCGTCCCCAGCCTGGCTTCGTGCCATTTTCAAATACCAGTCTGACCCGCCAGGCCCTCATGCCAAGCGTGAGTCCCGCCCGACGCCAGCACCATGCAAGGTACAAAAACCAGGTAAGAATCATGATTCCTGTTGGCAACGGGTCGATAAATGCCGTCTGGGTGCGCAATGGCGTGAACAGCAACAAAGCCGTGACCAGCATCATCAGTGCAATCACAGCGATGGCGTCGTAGGCCATGATCAGCAGCCGGCGCATCAGCCCGCAGGGTAGTATCTCCTGCTGGTTTGCTTCCTCAGCAGATTGGTGACGGTTTTCTGGCATCGCTTGCTTTGCTTCGGTTATCCTCGGTAACTGATGTCTGGGGCGAGCTGAAGTCTAAATGGTTGACACCACACAATCGAGCAAGGTGAAGGTCACAGCGGATTCAGCCAGCCTTCAATCCATCGATAACTTTCTCGACTCGAGCTGGGCAGAGCGCGGTCTGAGTCGCAATACCCTCGACAGCTACCGTTACGATTTGCGAAATTTGGCCGGGTATCTGCGGGGCACTTATTCGGTATCACTCGAAAAGGCCTCGCGTGACCAGATTCTTGCTTTTCTTGCTGCTGAAGTCCGCAAGGGCAGAAACTCCAGAACCCTCTCGCGGTTCCTCTCAGGATTTCGCCAATATTACAGATGGCTGCTCAGGGAGCGGGAGATTGATGACGATCCGACAGCACTGATTGAAAGCCCGAAACTTGGTCGAGGACTCCCGAAAGTCATCGATGAAGGCGGCATCAGTAAACTCCTGGACGCACCTGATACTGAAACACCACTGGGCCTTAGAGATCGGGCCATGCTTGAAACAATGTACGCTACCGGTCTCCGGGTCAGCGAATTGATTTCACTCGAACTGGCTAACCTCAACCTGAACCAGGGGGTCGTCAGGGTTCTGGGCAAGGGCGGGAAAGAGCGGCTTGTGCCGCTTGGTGAGCATGCGCTGGACTGGATAAATCGCTACATGAGCAAATCGCGTGGGCAGTTGCTGAAAGCCCGTGAGTGCCAGGTGGTGTTCGTGACATCTCGCGGTTCGGGGATGACCCGACAGGCTTTCTGGCATGCTATCAAGCGACATGGCACAACTGCCGGAATTGAGCAGAAATTGTCTCCCCATGTGTTGAGACATTCTTTTGCCACGCATCTTCTCAATCATGGTGCTGACTTGCGGGTTGTCCAATTATTACTCGGACATAGTGATCTTTCGACCACCCAGATCTATACTCATATTGCTAAGGAAGGTCTGAAGCAGCTACATCGCAAGCATCATCCACGGGGTTGAACTGAGAATGATCATGGATTGCCAGCTGACAATTGGGCCTTTGCCGTGAACAAAAGGAAGATCCAGTTGTCCATTGGGATACGTTCCCGACAGAGAACGGGTAACAGTACTCAAACGAGACAAAGAGGCACAGCATGAGGCATTTTGGTAAATTTTCAATCATCGCTGCAGGTTTGATCCTGGGCAGCGCGGTTTTACCTGTTCAGGCACAGGATGATTACACTGTTGTCGAGGAACGAATTCGTGAGCTGGCACCGAATGCCGAAAGCGTTGCGATTTCAGAAACACCGATTCCAGGCATTCTCCAGGTCCAGATCGGGGGTGACATTGTTTACACTTCCAGTGATGGTCGATACCTGATGCAGGGGCGCATGATCGACCTTGACACCCGCGCAGATCTGACAGAACAGGCCAAGGCCACGCAGCGACTGGATCTGATGGCCGGAATTGACGAAAGCAAGCAGATTACTTTCGTTCCGGAAAATCCCGACTATGAACTCATCGTGTTTACAGACATCGACTGCGGTTATTGCCGCAAGCTTCATGAGCAAATTGCCGAGTACAATGAACAGGGCATTGGCATTCGTTACATGGCATTTCCGCGCGCAGGTGTTGGATCACCTTCGTACAGCAAGTTTGTCTCGGCCTGGTGTGCCGATGACCAGAGGACTGCATTAACCGATGCCAAGGCAGGTGTTGATCCGGAGCCACTGCAGTGTGAAAATCCGATTGCGGAGCAGTACCAGCTTGGTATTGCCCTTGGCGTAACCGGTACTCCCGCGCTGCTGATGTCAGACGGCCAATTGGTTCCCGGGTATGTGCCACCAGAAAAATTAAAAGAACGACTTGACCAGATGACCGTTGTTGCGGCTGACTGAGTTCAAGCCGACATAACGCAAGCAAATGAAGGCCGGATTTATCCGGCCTTTTGCCTGCATGCTGCACCTTCATTTCTGAATCCCTGGTGCAAAAAGCAGGCTGACTGTTGGGAGACCGCTCTTGAGCGACTTTATCTGCCTGCAGGGCGAACCATCTTTATCCACTTTTCGCCTGAGGAAACTGCAGGATCGAATTCGAACACTTTGTGGTGTTGAAGAATCACCGAAAGCAAGTTTTGTCTACTTAGCAGAGTCTGACTCAATCCTTGATGACGTCCAGCAAGGTCGTCTCGAGAACTTACTGCACGCCACCGTTGTGGATCATCTGGATACTGAGGGCCTGGTCCTCGTCATCCCGAGATTCGGAACCCAGTCTCCCTGGTCCAGCAAGGCAACAGATATAGCCCGGCGTTGTCACCTGGAAGAAATTCTGAGGGTCGAGCGAGGCATCGCTTTTTCCCTGCCCGTTGTTGCCAGGGTCAAAGGCACAATACCTGCTGAAGTCAGGGATTTGCTGCACGACAGAATGACGCAGTCACTGGTAAGTTCAGTGGAAGATGCCTGGGGGCTGTTTGAACACCACGCACCTGCGAAGTTGAACCGGGTTGATGTACTGCAAGATGGCATTCAATCCCTGCAGGCATGCAATCAGTCTCTTGGGCTTGCACTCTCAGACGCTGAAATGGAATACCTGGCAGATGCATTTGTCCAGATGGGACGCAATCCTTCAGATGCCGAGTTGATGATGTTTGCCCAGGCCAACTCGGAACATTGCCGTCACAAGATTTTCAATGCTGAATTCACGGTCGACGGTGAACAACATGATCGATCATTGTTTGCCATGATTCGAAACACGCATGCGTGTTCTCCCGATGGTGTTTTGTCTGCGTATCACGACAACTCTGCTGTGGTTGCAGGGCCCAAAGGTGATCGCTTTTTGACTCATCCGGAAACCGGCACCTTTGATTGGTCCACAGAATCACTTCCGTTTCAAATCAAGGTCGAGACCCACAATCACCCCACAGCCATATCTCCTTTTCCGGGTGCCGCAACCGGTTCCGGCGGCGAAATTCGTGATGAAGCTGCGACCGGCAGGGGCGCCAGACCCAAGGCCGGGCTGACCGGGTTTAGTGTTTCCCACATGGATATCCCCGGGCTGGACCTGCCGTGGCTTTGTGAATTCGGAAAACCCGGACGAATTGCCAGCGCCCTCGATATCATGATCGAGGGCCCGATTGGTGGTGCGTCTTTCAACAATGAGTTTGGTCGCCCGGCCTTGTGTGGATATTTTCGCACCTTCGAAGCCGAAGTAGATGGACGCCTGTGGGGCTACCACAAACCCATCATGGTGGCCGGCGGCATGGGCGCCATGCGTGAAAGCCAGGTGGAAAAGCTGGGTTTGGTGCCTGGTGCCAGGATCGTTGTCCTTGGTGGGCCGGCCATGCTGATTGGGCTGGGTGGTGGCGCTGCTTCATCCATGGGCAGCGGTCAGGGCGAAGAAGATCTCGATTACGCTTCTGTTCAGCGCGGTAATCCGGAAATGCAGCGTCGTTGCCAGGAAGTGATCGATGCCTGCTGGGCTATGGATCAGGACAATCCCATTCTCTCCATTCACGATGTGGGGGCAGGTGGTCTCAGCAACGCCATCCCTGAACTCCTGCATGATGGCGGTTGCGGTGGTCGGTTGGACCTCAGGGCAATCCCCAACGCCGACATGGGCATGTCACCAATGGAAATCTGGTGTAACGAGGCACAGGAAAGATATGTGCTTGCCATTGATCCGGAGCAAATCAGCTTTTTCGAATCGCTCTGCCAGCGGGAGCGTTGTCCGTATGCAGTGCTGGGCGAAGCAACCGAAGATCAACAGTTGATTCTCGACGACACCCTGTTGGGTGAGGCACCTGTCGATATGCCCCTGGAAGTGTTGCTGGGTAATCCTCCGGGGCTTAAGCTGGATGTCGATCGCGTTCAGAATCATGCCCGTTCTTTGAGCCTGGATGACCTGGATGTTGAAGAAAGCCTTAAAAATGTCCTCAGATTCCCAAGCGTTGGCTGCAAGGCGTTCCTGGTGACCATTGGTGATCGAACCGTTGGTGGCCTGACGGTGCGCGACCAGATGGTTGGGCCCTGGCAGGTGCCGGTGGCTGATTGTGCGGTGACGCTCAGTGGATTCAAAAGCCTGACCGGAGAAGCCATGGCGATGGGCGAGCGGTCACCATTGGCAGTGATTGACGGACCGGCATCCGGACGAATGGCAGTGGCAGAAGCAGTCACGAATATCGCTGCTGCCCCAATCGACCGCATTTCTGATATCAGGTTATCTGCCAACTGGATGGCCGCAGCCAGTGAAGCGGGGCAGGAAGCGACATTGTTCGACACTGTTCGCACCATTGGAATGGAGCTTTGTCCGGAGCTGGGAATCGCAATCCCGGTTGGTAAAGACTCATTGTCGATGAAAACCATTTGGGATTACGATGGTGAAGAGCAACGCGTGGTGGCGCCGGTATCGTTGATCGTTTCAGCTTTTGCTCCAGTGGCAGATGTCAGGCGATGCCTGACACCACAGCTCAATCTCGAGGTTGGCAAAAGCCGCTTGCTGTTGATTGATCTTGGTCTTGGTAAGAATCGTCTGGGTGGGTCAGCACTGGCGCAGGTACATGGCCAGTTTGGTGACCAGGTTCCGGATCTCAACGAACCCGGATTACTGAAAGGTTTGTTTTCAGCCATCCAGGCGTTGAACTCAGACGGAAAAATTCTCGCCTATCATGACCGCTCCGATGGTGGCGTCATTGTGACCGTGCTCGAAATGGCATTTGCTGCACACTGTGGACTGGAATTGTCGCCCGCTGTGTCAGCCGCGGAATTCCCTGAGTTCCTGTTTAATGAGGAAGCTGGTGCCGTCATCCAGGTGTCTGCGAGTGAAATTGAGGGCGTCATGAACGTGCTGGCCGATGCCGGACTGGCTGACTGTATTCATGATCTAGGAGCGCCCGTGTCCGGGCGTAGACTGCGACTGGGGCGCGCGGATGACGAATCACAGCCTGTTGATCTCGCAATGCCGTCATTGCAGGAATGCTGGATGGAGACCAGCCATGCTGTACAGCGTTTGCGGGATAATCCGGATACTGCAGACAGTGAATTGAAAGCGGCACTCGACTGGCAGCAACCAGGTATAGAGCCGATAGTAAAATTTGATGCCGGTAGAAGTCCGGTCTCAGCAATGCTCAACCTAAACGCCAGGCCGAGGGTTGCAATCCTTCGCGAGCAGGGCGTGAACGGTCAGATTGAAATGGCGGCAGCTTTCGATATGGCCGGCTTCGATTCGATTGATGTCCATATGAGCGATCTGCATTCAGGCCGGTATAAGCTGAATGACTTTGCGGGTATGGTCGCCTGTGGTGGATTTTCGTACGGAGACGTGCTTGGGGCTGGCCAGGGTTGGGCCAAGTCGATTTTGTACTCTGACCGCCTGAGTAAAATGTTCGCGGAATTCCTTGCTGACACCAGCAGGTTTGCCCTGGGTGTCTGCAATGGTTGCCAGATGCTCGCCACCATGCGCGATCTGGTGCCTGGCAGTGATGGATGGCCGGCATTCGAGCGCAACCTGTCTGAGCAATTTGAAGCACGCCTCAGCCTGGTGGAAATCAACCACTCACCTTCTCTGTTTTTCCGCGGCATGGAGGGCTCAAGATTACCCATTGCTGTGGCTCATGGAGAAGGGCGCGCTGAGTTTCAACAGACGGAGCGACCGGATGAACTGATCTGCATGCGATATGTCGAAGGTTCCGGCCAGGCCACCACCGGGTTTCCCGCAAATCCAAATGGTTCACCTGATGGAATCACCGGGATGTGCAATCGGGATGGCAGAATTACCATCCTGATGCCTCATCCTGAACGCACGCTTCGAACCGTTAATTTTTCCTGGGCACCGGCTGACTGGCCTGATGCTTCACCCTGGGTGCGCATGTTCGAAAATGCGCGTGAGTGGGTTGACTGATTGCTGTGAGCAAATATTGATGAACGAGAATCACGAACCAAATAGAGAACTGGCGGACGAAAAGCAGGTACAGACAGCCGGTGCGGAATCTGTCGACCAGAAGCCTCCTGCCCGAAAGCTGATAAAACCCAGGGACGAATTGCGGCTGAGTGAACTGCTGATTCTGGCGACGTTGTGGATGCTGTTCGGTTTCATGCTGTGGTTTTATCTGTCTGCATTTCATGGCACACCCTCGAGGTTGGCCGCAGAAGCGATCCTGTCACACCTGCTCGGTGACCACTTCTACAACATTATTGTGAATCCGGAGCAGCATTTCCTGTTCCAGGTGCAGACAACTTTCATGTTCGATTTCCGGGACGGCACGACAGACTCACTTGGGTTCATCGTCAATCCATTGGTTTATAGCTATGGCTTGCCTCTTCTATTCGGTCTGGTGATGGGTTCCGACGTCAGCTGGTTGCGCAAATTTTCTATTCTTGCGATTGGCTATGTGACCATCACGGCGGTTCAGATCTGGGGCGTGGTATGGCAATCATTGAAGATGCTGGCATTTAATTTTGGCTCGCAGACCCATGTCATTATTGAGGAGGCCGGGATTTCAGACGAGGCCATTGCAATGGGGTACCAGTTGGGCTCCCTGATATTGCCTGCGCTGGCGCCGATTTTTGTCTGGGTGCTTGCCAATCGACCATTGGTGGAGCAGTTTGTGGGCTGGAAAGCAGATGATATTTCGAAGCTGAAACAGAACGAAACGTCCTAGAAGTGTTCCCAGCTAACATATAATTAACCGTTGAGCAGCGAAACCCGCAATTTTCGGGTGAGAAAAGTAAAGTGCAACCAGAACCAGATCAGGAACCAGACAAGCAGCAGGAGAAATCGCCGGGAACGGAGATTCAGCGAACAGCTGTCGACCAGATATGTGAAATTCTGCTTGGGCGTGAACGGCTCAAACAGGCAGACTTGCGTCGTGCCGAAGCCTATCGTGAGCAGCATGGCGGAGATCTGGTCACGCTTCTCGTCAGATTGGGCCTGGTATCCGAAAAGGATGTAGCCGAAGCAGAGGCCGAACTGCTGGACCTCGAGTTGGTCAGAACAGCGGATTTGCCAGAAGAGGTTCCCCTGATCGAGGGGCTTTCTGTTCGTTTCCTGAAAACCAACCTGATTTTGCCCGTGTCCGAAGACGATGATGAAATCACGGTCGTCATGGCAAACCCCACGGATGAGTTTTCGATCCGTGCAATCAGGATGGCAACCGGCAAAAGCGTAGCGCTCAAGGTCGGAATTGCATCGGAAGTCGAAAATGGCATCGAAAAACTGCTTGGTGGCGGCCGCAGCGCCATGGGGCAGATTGTCGAAAGCCTGGGCGGCGATGGTGATGGCGAGCTCGAAGACGTCGAGCATTTGCGTGACCTGGCATCCGAAGCACCAGTTATTCGGTTGGTAAACCTGCTGATGCAGCGCGCGGTTGAAGAGCGTGCGTCCGATATTCACATCGAGCCCTTCGAGAACCGGCTCAAGGTCCGCTACCGGGTTGATGGTGTCCTGCAGGAAGTTGAAGCGCCACCGTCCAGTTCCACGGCCGCGGTCATCAGCCGTATCAAGATCATGGCGAAGTTGAACATTGCTGAGCGTCGCTTGCCCCAGGACGGTCGCATCATGCATCGTGTCCAGGGTAAGGAACTTGATCTGCGTGTTTCCACAGTTCCCACCTCTCACGGTGAAAGTGTGGTCATGCGAATCCTGGATCGGGAAAGCATTGTTTTTGACTTTAACTCGCTGGGCTTTGATGACCACCTCAAGGACAAGTTCACCAAACACCTGGAAACGCCGCACGGAATTATCCTGGTAACCGGGCCGACAGGATCAGGTAAAACCACAACGCTATACACGGCCATGAGCCAGCTCAATACGCCGGCTCGCAAGATTATCACGGTTGAGGATCCGGTTGAATATCAGCTTGAAGGCATCAACCAGATTCAGGCCAAGTCCTCTATCGGCCTCGACTTTGCCGCTGCACTGCGTGCGATCGTTCGACAGGATCCGGATGTCATTATGATTGGTGAAATGCGTGACCTTGAAACCGCACGAATTGCTATTCAGTCGGCACTTACAGGTCACCTTGTTCTTTCCACTGTCCATACTAATGATGCCGCTGGTGGCGTAACGCGTATGCTCGACATGGGTGTTGAAGACTACCTGCTCACATCCACGGTTAATGCCATTCTGGCGCAGCGACTGGTGAGAACCCTGGATCCGGAAACGCGTGAACCGGTGGAATTGCTACCCGAAGTGGCCAAGGAAATGGGCCTGACTGAGCTGGCTGATAAGGAACGCTACGTGGTTTACAAGCCGGTACCGTCCGAATTGAATCCAACTGGTTTTCGTGGGCGAACCACCATCCTTGAACTGCTTTCAATGAGTGATCCGATCAGGCGCCTCGTCATGCAGCATGCAACTTCCGGTGAACTTGAAGCTCAGGCGATCAAGGAAGGCATGCGAACCATGTATTTCGATGGCATGAACAAGTGCCTGGAAGGTAAAACCACCATCGAAGAAATTCTGCGGGTCACACAGGAAAGCTGATCGAAAACCAACTCTGATGCCAGTATTCGAATACAAAGCTGTCGCGCCCAGCGGTGAAACTGTGCAGGGGACCATGGAAGCGCCCAGCATGGACATGGTGATTCTCAAGCTTCAGGAAGCCGGGAATATTCCACTGCACGCCAAGGAAGCCGGTGGTGGACTGGGATTGGGGAATTTCAGCCTGTCCCGCAAGGGCATGAATACACGCGAAGTCGGACAGTTTACGCAGCAACTGTCCACCCTTCTCGGCGCCGGCCTGCCACTTGATCGCTCTCTCCAGGTTCTCAAGGACCTGGCTGAAAATGACAAGGTCGGTCGGGCGGTCACCGAGATTCGTGATCGTGTGCGGGAAGGCGGCAGTCTTTCAGATGCGCTTGAAGAGCGTCACGGCACATTCAGCCGCTTGTACATCAACATGGTGCGTGCCGGTGAAGTGGGTGGAACGCTGGACACCACTTTGCTGCGCCTGACGGATTACCTGGAACGTTCTGCTGAATTGCGTGACAGCGTCATTTCGGCATTGATCTATCCGATTTTGCTGCTCGCGCTGGCTGCCGGTTCACTCATCCTGCTGCTGGTCTACGTGATTCCGCAATTCACACCCATATTCGAGGAGCTGGGTGGAGACCTGCCAACCATCACCAAGGTGGTCCTGTTCGCGGGGAGCATCCTGCAGAATTTCTGGTGGGCCCTGATCGGGATCACCGTGCTCATTGTTGTCCAGTTTCGACGAATGCTGGAGAACCAGGAAAAGCGTTTCAAATGGGATGCCCGGGTGTTATCTATGAAGTGGGTCGGGGACCTGGTTGCGAAACTGGAAACCGCCAGGATCAGCCGGACCCTTGGAACATTGCTGACCAATGGTGTTCCCCTGCTTTCGGCACTTTCCATCGCTCGCAATGTCATAAGCAATACCGTTTTGCGTAAAGATGTTTCTGAAGCTGCGCTGCAGGTCAAGACCGGTGGCAGCCTGGCTCGAAACCTGGCCAGTGGTGGACGGTTTCCACGCCTTGCGCTGCAGATGATCAGCGTCGGTGAGGAAACCGGAAAGCTGGATACAATGTTGTTGAAAGTGGCCGACACTTACGACCGGGAAGTTCGAAATACCATTGATCGACTTTTGTCCATATTTACGCCGGTTGTCACCATGATACTGGCCGGGCTGATCGGGACGATTGTGCTGTCGGTCCTGTTGGCGATCTTGAGTATTAACGATTTGGTGGGGTAGCGTCGACAGGCGCAGGCGGCAAAAAAAGGAAGCCGCAGAAAGGGAGCCACGACTCTCACAGGAGGTTTAAATATGATGAACATAGTTCGAATAAAAAACCGGAGGACACAACCACGCAGCGAAGGTGGCTTTACGCTGGTTGAGCTGCTACTGGTATTGGTCATCCTGGCATTGATTGGTGGCCTGGTGCTGCCGGGAATTATCGGTAAGGCAGAAGGTGCCAAGGTCAAGGCCGCAGCCTCGCAGGTGGACCGAATCTCCATGGGGGTTGAGAGTTATTATCTTGATACCGGCTCGATACCGGAAAGTCTTGATCAACTCGTCGATGAGCCTGGTGATGCCGACGGCTGGAATGGTCCATACATCAAGCGATCGCTATTGAACGATCCCTGGGGGCGAGAGTATGAATACCGTTTCCCGGGCGAGTATGGCGAATTCGATATCGTTTCCTACGGTGCCGATGGTCAGCCTGGTGGCGATGACACCAACTCCGATATCAACAGTTGGGAATAGGTAGTCTGCGGGTTTACGACCCGCTGCCCCCATTGTTATGAAATCGCGCAATGCGCCACAACAGGGTTTTACCCTTGTCGAACTGATCGTGGTTCTTGTCATCGCAGCCCTGGTCCTTGCCCTGGTGGGTACTTCCATTTCGCGCAGTATCAGTGGTGCTGAAATGAGAACTGCTGCCCGCAAGGTGGCAGCCAATCTTCGCTACACACGCACCCACGCAATTCTCCAGAAAAGTGAGCAGGTCTTTATTGTCGATACGGAAGCTGGCACCTACCAGGCCCCTGAACGTGAACCCGTGGAACTGCCCGAAGAAATGAGCGTTGCACTGACCACTGCCCGCTCAGAACTGACTGGTGAAAATGTCGGTGGCATTCGCTTTTACCCGGATGGTGGATCGACAGGGGGTTATGTCGAACTGGAATCAGACAACCGGATCTACAAGGTGAGTGTCGCCTGGTTGACGGGTGAGACCGTGGTGGAAGTCGAGAATGATTAACGTAGGGAAAATTCACTCACCCCGCACCAGGTCCGGTGGCTTCACGCTGCTGGAGGTGTTGCTGGCTTTTGTCATTTTTTCGATCAGTTTTGCCGTGGTGCTTCAGATCATATCCGGTTCGATTCGAAACACGATGCGTTCCAAACAGTTCACAGAGGTTGCTTTAATCGCGCAATCGGTGATGGACACGGTCGGCCTGGATATACCGCTCGAAATGGGCAGCGAATCGAGTGGCGACTCGGGTGACTACCGCTGGGAATTACGGGTCATGGAATATGAACCGACAGAGGATCCGGAGAACATTTCGGACGCGCTTGTGCTTGCCGAGCTTACAGGCATCGAATTACTCCAGGTTGAGTTGCTGGTGATCTGGGGGGATCCTTCGGATGAACGATCAAGGCGATTCAGCACCGTCAGGGCAATGATGGCAAACCGGGCATTATGACCAATTCTGCTAACAGGAAATCACTGAAAACCGCGCGGGGATTCACGCTGGTCGAGTTACTGCTCGCCATTACCCTGATGAGTGTTTTGTTGGCACTGGCCTATGGTGGGTTTCGCGCCTCCACAAGAGCAACTGACCGGGGCCAGGATATCCTGGAGGAGAGCAGCCGCCTGAGGCTTGCTCACCAGTTTGTTCACCGCCAGCTTAACCAGTTGTTACCCATGTCATTTTCAGACATTGATAGTGATGACCTGCCCATGGTATTCGATGGCAGTTCCAGATCAATTCGCTTTGTGGGTCCAATGCCGGGCTACCTGGGCTTTGGTGGTCCCCAGGTCCAGGAACTTAGGATCGTAGAGGGTGAAAATGGTCAGGAACTGGTGCTTACCCACGCATTGTTGCAGGGGTTTGAAGAGGCAGACCTGGATGCAAGGGCACCCATTATGCTGATCGATGGAATTCAGGGTGGCGGCTTTTCATTCCAGGGGCGTGACGAGCAGGGTGGCCCGGGATCGTGGTCAGACAGCTGGGACGAGACAGAAATCATTCCGCTTGCGATTTCACTACAACTGGATTTTGACGAACAAGCACACATGGAGTGGCCAGACCTTGTCGCCTCGGTGCGCATTGATGGTTTGGCCATCGCGGAGATGATTGAGGAAGCAGGCGGACGTCAGGCAAGTGAATACAGCACCACGATCCAGAACCTGATCAATCGTCGTGGGAACAGCAATTAGCGATGCGCTCCCCGCACAAACAAACGGGTGTTGCCCTGATTATGGTGTTATGGGTGTTGCTGCTGGTGACCATAACCAGCGGTGCTTTTGCCCTGATGGCCAGGATGGACCAACTGGAGTCTCACTCGGTGATGTGGAGCACCAGGGCGCGAATGGCTGCCGAGGGCGGTATTAATCTTGCAGTGCTTCATTTGCGCGACCCGGTTGAAGAGACACGCTGGATTCCGGATGGGCGATCATACGAAGTGCTTTATGAAGACGTCGTGGTGGAAGTTAAAATCACTGATGAACGTGGAAAGGTCAATATCAACGAGGCCGATGAAGCAACACTGACGAACCTTTTTACCGGCAACGGACTGGATGAAGAGTATGCCGAGTATCTTGCCGCAGCAGTTGCTGACTGGCGGGATCCGGACGATGCAGAACGACCCAATGGTGCAGAAGATGCTGCGTACGAATCCGCCGGACTGGAAATCGGCCCCGGAAATCACCGTTTCGTACTGATCGAGGAATTGCTCCAGGTGCTGGGAATGCCATGGGAATTATTCAAACAGATTGAGAATGCAGTCACGGTCTATGAAGACAGTGCGCTTCCTGATCCGGCCTATGGACCGGCCGAGGCATTGGTGGCAATACCGGATATCACGCCTGAAGATGCGTTGAACTTCGTGGCAGAAAGGCACTCTCAGCAACCAGGCGATGGCCCTGATCTTTCGCTTCCCACGGGACAGGTGGCAATGGCACGTGGACGGGGCCTGACGTATAGTATCGAGGCCAAAGCAACCCTGCCCAACGGGGTATGGGATCAACTCCGCGCTACTGTCAAGTTGGGCGGCACCAGGGATGGTCGCCCATTCCGAATTGTGCGTTGGCGAGAAGGATTTCACGAGTAAGGCATACCCTGAAATGGCACTGGCATTAGACACAAAGTTGCAGGAATGGCGTGGGCGCGTACAGGCGAGTCCCGTCAATGCCTATTGGCGCTGGTGGCTGGGAGAGCTTCGCGACCTCATGCCTGAATCATGGCGTGCCCGTTTGCAGCATGCGCTAAGGCGCGTGACGGTCGAGGTCGGGGAAAAGGATGTCCGTATTGGCATTGAGGAAAACAGCGAGGTCCGTCGACTGGAGACATTCTCGCTGGACCAGGATGCCGATTTACAGAAGCAACAATTAAGAGAATTGCTGGCAGACAATGAATTGCTGGAAGCGCCCAGGGTTTTATACCTGGATGGCGCGGGTGTTTTGCGCAAGGAAGTCCGATTGCCGATTGCCGCAGAGACCAATCTCCAGCAGGTTCTGCGCTTTGAAATGGACCGACAAACACCATTCAAGGCAGACGACGTCTATTTCGACTGGAACGTTCTTGGGCATGACAAGGAAGAAGGCCAGGTGCGCATCGATCTGGCAGTTGTTCCCAGGTCAGAAATTGACACAACCACTGAAATGCTGACGGCCCGCGGTCTGGGTGTTTCCAGTGTCGATGTAATGGATGGTGACCAGCCCCTGGGTCTCAATCTTTTACCGCCGGACCGGCGCGTTAAAGTTGTCAATCAGAAGGTCAGGTTCAACCAGATCATGTCCATCGTGCTGGTTGCACTGATTGCCGTGTTCATGGGCGTTTCTTTGTATCTTCGCTCACACCAGGTTGCTGAATACCAGGCTGCCATCGAGGAAGTGCGTACGGAGGCGCTACGTGTCCAGAGAATCCGGGATCAGATCAGCGACACGATGGAGTCTGCAGGTTTCCTTGCTGAACGGCGCTCCACAACGCCAATGGCAGTTGATGTGCTTGCTGATGTGACGAGTACACTGCCGGATGATACTTACCTTGATCGGCTGGTTGTCGGCCAGGACACCGTCCAGATGCAGGGCAAATCACAGAATGCACAGCAGTTGATCGGCCTGGTGAATGCTTCGCCACTATTGGATGAGGCTGGCTTTCGCGGATCAACCAGGGTTGATGCCCGCACAGGGCTGGAGATTTTTGAGATCAACGCGAATGTAGTGGCTGTTGATGCCCAGGAAACTGTGTCAGAACCTGAAGCGCCGGAGGAAGGATAGTGGCGCTCGCGGTCGAACAGGGCAATAGCCGGCTGACAGCAATTTTATTGTTTGCCATCGTGGTGATCCTGGTCTATCTGTTGGCTTTTCACTGGTTCATCCTTAGGCATGTCGAGTATTCCAGTGAGATCAGTGACCTGGAAGACCAGCTCGGTCGTTTCACCCGGGTTGCTGCCATGAAAGATGTATATGACGAGCGACTGCGTGAGCTTCAGTCCAATCGTTCAGACCAGAATCTTTTTCTTGAGGAAGGCGGTTTCAATGAGGCTGCTGCAGCCATGTCAGAACGGTTGGGCCAGGCAGTTGATGCCCGGGCCAACAACAGTTGCCAGATTGTCAGCAGGCAACCAGTCAGACCCCGGGTTCAGGAAAGATATGAGAAAGTGACCGTTAACGTTCGCATGCGTTGCGGCATCGAGGACGTCAATTCGATTCTCTACTGGCTCGAAACCAGTGTTCCATTGATCATCATTGAAGAAATGACGATCGTGAAACCACGTGCACGACGCAGCAGTCGCCGCAATCAGCAACAGCAGGATACCGGCCAGCTGGACGTTCGATTTAACATGTCGGGCTATTTGCGATGATCAAGGCCCTGGAAAATAACACCATTGGTGTAGGTCTGGCCGCAGCCGGGGGCGCTTTCCTTCTGGGCATCCTGGGTCTGATCGTGGTTTGGGCGATGCCTCCCTCGGCAGGGAGTGGAGAAGAAAACTCCGTCGACGACAATTCATCGGTAAGTATTGCAACACTGAAAGATGCGGGGCCGCTGGAACAGTATGTGGTTGTTTCCGAGCGGCCGGTATTTAATGAGGATCGTCGGCCTGTGCCGGTCCTTGATTCGGATGATTTGGTTGACGACCCTGTAGAAGATGAATACGTGGGCGCTCCGGACGTTGAACTCGCCGGCATCATTATCACTCCTACCCAGCGCATGGTAACGCTCAAGTCTCCGGACCATCAGCAGTCACTGGTGGCTTTTGAAGGCCAGCCCCTGGAAGGTGATTTCGGGACATGGCAGGTGACGCAGATCGAAGAACGGCGGGTTACGCTGGCTTCGGATGATGGCGAAGAACTGCAATTGGAATTGCAGGTCCACGATGCTGTCATAGATACACCACCGGAAGTGAGCAAGCCAGTAGCCCGGGAAGGGTCAGAAAACGAAGCGGAAGCAGTAGCGCAAAATGACGATTCGTCCGATGAGCCGATGACCAGGGCTGAAGAAATCCGCCAGAGAATTGAAGAACGTCGCGAAGAACTGAGGCGGGCAGCAGAAAATGCCCAGCAGGATGAAGCTCAAAATTATAAAGATGCCATCCAGTCCATTATTAATGAGGGGCCTGAGCGTCGCCCTGCTCAGGGTGAGGAAGATTCATCCGAGAATGATGATCAATAGTGGTATTGGAATCTTGTCCGCAGACAAGTCCGGCAGAACAATTAAACAAGGTCCGACATTGATGTACATGCAATTTATAAAAAGAACCCTGCTGATCGCGACGATTGTGTTCGTCGTGGCGGCGTGCGCCACACAGAATCGGGTCGTGCGACCTCACTCTACAGGGAAGACCGTCAATACTGCAGCCAAGCAGGCGCCGCCGGAAGCGGTTGATCCTCCACAGGAGCAGGACAGCGTAAATCCGGGTGTTCAGGCGGTCGAGATCTACGAAGGAACCGGCGTGTTCATCAATGAGGAGGCCGCAGCTTCCAGGCCGGATATCGTTTCCGAAGATGGTGAGATCGTTCTTAATTTCGAAGGTGAGTCAGTCCAGTCGGTTGTTCACACCATTCTGGGTGAAGTGTTGCAGGAAACATTTGTGATTGGTCCTGGTGTCAGCGGCGAAGTCACCTTCTCAACTTCAAAGCCGGTGTCACGCGATCAGTTGATGCCGATACTCGAGCTGCTGTTGCAGTGGAACGGCGCCACCATGGTCTATACCGAGGGGCGGTACCATATCCTTCCGGTCAATGATGCCATTCCTGGCCACCTGGCACCTGAAATCGGCGGCCTCGATCTCGTCAGGGGTTACGAGGTGCGAGCGGTTCCCCTTGAGTACATTTCTGCCGTCGAAATGGAGAAAATCCTCCAACCCTATGTTCGTGATGGTGCAATCGTCCAGGTTGACCAGATGCGAAGCATGATATTCGTGGCCGGAACGCGAGAGGAACTTAGAAACTATCTCAAGACCGTTGAGATTTTTGATGTCGACTGGCTTGCTGGCATGTCGGTCGGTATATACCCGCTGCGCACCGTCGATGTTGAGTCGATCATCGGGGAGTTGGAGGGCATTTTTGGGTCAGAGGGTGAATCTCCACTTGCCGGAATGTTCCGGTTTATTCCCCTCGAACGACTGGGGTCGGTGATGGTGATCACCTATCAGGAGAGTTACCTGACAAAGGCGGAAGAATGGATCACGATACTTGATCGGGGTGCTGCAGGATCCGGAAAGCAATTATTCGTTTACAGGGTAAAAAACCTCGAGGCTCCGATACTGGCCGGTTACCTGGCAGAGTTGTTCGGCGGGCAGGCAACCGGCGGAAACCGGAATGAGTCGCGGGGAACGCTGGCGCCTGGGCTTGAGCCGGTAACCGTTGGGTCCGTGAACGATTTTTCGACGAACCGGCAGGACACGGCGGGTGGCTTGAACCAGTCCACAACCGGGGGTACATCCGGCGGTTCCGGGAGCGATGCCGGAGCCGGAGGCGTCATTAATTTCGAAGACAGTGACATTAGGATCACCTCGGTGGTTGAAACCAATTCATTGTTAATTCAGTCGACCCAATCAGAATACAATTCAATTCTCGCAGCCATCGAACGCATTGATATTCAGCCGCTTCAGGTTTTGATCGAATCGCAGGTTCTCGAGGTCACACTGAACGAGGCATTGTCATTTGGCGTCACCTGGTTCCTGCAGAATAATCTCGAAATTCCGGATGGCGGTGTGCAGTCGGGCAGGGTAGTCGACACCGTTGATGCCGGAACCCCGAACAATCTGCTGGTGACGGCATCGAAATTTTTTAATGGCGGAACAACACTAATCGAGGCAACCATCGAGGCCCTGGACTCTGTATCTGATGTCAGGTCGTTGGCTGCACCATCCCTGCTGGTGAGAAACAATGCAACAGCGACAATCAACGTCGGTATCCAGGTCCCTGTCAATTCGTCCAGCATCAGCACCGGTAACAATAATGTGGTCAGCAGCGCCCAGTATGTTTCGACCGGTGTGACGCTGACAGTGACACCGAGAATTAACCCCGGTGGACTGGTTTATATGGATATCACCCAGGATGTAAGCCGGCCCGGGGCGCCCGCTACACCAGGTGGTAATCCTCCGATCAATAACAAGTCGGTGAATAGCCAGGTTGCTGTTCAATCGGGTCAAACGGTATTTCTCGGTGGTCTGATTTCTGAATCGAATACATTAACCCGATCGGGTGTGCCATTCCTTCATCGTGTGCCCATCATTGGTGCGTTATTCGGCTCGCGAGTTAATACCAAAGAGCGCAACGAGACCATCGTCATGCTCACACCCACCGTGATCGAGAGCAATGTCGATCTCCAGGAGATCAGCGAACAGCTGGAAAATGAGTTCTCCCGTGTTCCACCGTTGACGATTTCCACAATCAATCGTAAAGCCATGGAAATGGAGAAAGCCAAGGAGGTTGAAAATCAATGACCGTCACACCATCTGAACGCTCAGACTCCAATCCGGCGAATCACCAACAAACTCAGGCGTCATTCATGAATGCATCAACTCAATTTGTATCCAGACATTTCGAGCGATCGAATGTTATTTCTGCTTTTAAGCTGGCGCTTTTGATCTTGCCTGTCGTTTTGCTAACGGCTTGTGCAACCACAGGCGGCGGTTCCGGAGGAGGACCTGTTGCCAAGCGGGCTCAGGATCGCTGGGATGCAGTGCTGGCTAACGACTTTGAAACAGCTTACCAATATTACTCACCGGGATTCCGGTCTTCCCAGACGCGTGGTGATTTTGAGCTGAGCATGAGACTGAGAAAGGTCCAGTTTCGCAACGCTGATTACCAGGATCAGTCTTGTGAAGAAGATGTTTGTACTCTGAAATTCAGCGTGGGTTACCAGATCGCTTCTCCCGTTCCTGGCCTGGAAACATGGGAGAGCAAGACGACGCTGGAGGAAAAGTGGGTCAGGACACAAGGTGAGTGGTGGTATTACCCTGAAGACTAGCCGGGAGAATCCCGGTACTTCGGCCTGTACTATGATGTGACTGCGGAAAGTCAGCAGTACCCGTTAACCGCTTCTGAGATGGAGCAGCAATGCAGTTCAAGATCAATCCAAAGACTGAAGTCAGATCACTTTTCCCCACCCCTTTTGCTTGTTTCCAGGTGCCCAATGCCACGGCCATCAATTCCGGTCTTGAAGAGGCCGTTTTGAGTCGTGAGCAATCTGAGACAGGGGGCAAGCGTTCAAACATTGGTGGCTGGCAATCGGCTGACAACCTGATCGAATGGCAGGAGCCGGAAGTGGTCGAACTGGTCGACACCATGCGATTCGCAGTGTTGAACATGGTCAGTCTGGTTTCCAATACAACCCGGTTTGAAGCGGCAGTCAGTATTTTTGCCTGGGCGAACGTCAATCGCAGTGGTTCCTACAACCAGGTGCACACGCATCCGAACAATCACTGGTCAGGTGTCTATTACGTGACGCCAGGGGAGTTCGACGAGGATGATGTTGACTATCCAGGCCAGTTACAGATCCACGATCCCAGGGAACGTGCAGATATGTATCTGCACCCTGGATCATCTGTGGGGAAACCTTTTCGCATCAAGCCACAGGCAGGCATGATGGTGATGTTCCCTTCCTGGCTGTCGCACAGCGTCAATGTCTTTTATTCACAGACAACCCGTATCTCGATCGCCTTTAATGCACAGGCAACGAACTTCAAGGTACAATCGTAGTTCGGGAGGATGCGGGAAAATACAAGCAAATCAGGAAGTTCCGGCTTTGTTAAATATTGGTAAAAGATTGTAAAAGTTCCCAGGATTTTGACCCTGTTTTGTTATCTTAAATGCTTGTTATATAAGGTTTTTTAACTGTAAACTTGCATCGGTTTTTGACTCTTCCATAGAAGCCCAGATCATTGAACTAAAATCAACCCTGTCGTACTATGGCCGCGCGAATGGCCGGTATAGGGCCAAGTTTGCCTTTGGTTTTGGCGAATTGCCTTAATAAGGGCTGTTTCGCAAAGCCCTGTGTACACAACTTTTAAGGAGTGTTGTAATGAATAGGAAAAATCTGACAGCTGCTGTATTGGCAGGTCTGGCGGGTGCAGCAGGTATTGCTGGCACAGCGCAGGCGGTCAATATCAATCCGGACGGATTGGGGCAGGTTCTGATCTATCCATATTACACCTCGAGGGGCGGTAACCAGACGCTGCTGTCTGTGGTTAACACCACTGAAGACGCTAAAGCAGTCAAGGTACGTTTCCTGGAGGGGTATAACTCACGCGAAGTCCTCGACTTCAACATGTATATGTCTGCCTATGATGTTTGGGTAGCTGCTATCGCTGATGACGGCGCTGGCACACCAACCCTTTACATCCCGGACAGCACCTGTACCGTTCCGTACCTGTTTGAACAGGATTCAGACGGTGACGGCGTTGGCGAACAGGCGTTCCTGCCTTTTGCTTACACTGGTGCAAATGAAGATGGTGGTCCAACCGATATCGCACGTGCTTCTGAAGGTCATTTCGAAATGATCGAGATGGGTAACGTGAATAACGAAACGGAAACTGCCAAGCGTCTTGGTTCTGCAAGCGCTGCGACTCACATTGTTACTGAAGATGGCCCGCGTCCTCGCGATTGCCAGCAGTTGGTAGACAACTGGACAATCTTCGGTGTGGGTCCTGACGGTATGTGGATCATGGACGAATCACTGGATATCGAGCGCGGAAATGGCGGTCTGTTCGGTGGTGCTGCGGTTGTTAACGTTAACGAAGGCACAATGTACAGCTACGATGCACGCGCTATTCAGGGTTATGACAACTCTGACGACGCTCATCTGCACTTTGTACCTGGCGACGTACAGCCTGGTCTGAATGACGGTAATCGTACCGATGCCACGGTTTTCTTCGGAGAGCCTTTGGCTGAAGCGGTAACCCTGAGCTACCCACGTGGTGTTGATGCTGTTTCTGCTGTGTTCATGAAAGAAAACATCATGAACGAGTACAACATTGAAGCAGGTCTGAACGCACTTTCAGAGTGGGTCATCACCTTCCCAACCAAGAACTTCTACGTCGATCCAACCATGGCTCCGACGGCTGCGTTCTTTACACCTGATCCTAGTGATCCGGGTTGTAACGGTTGGGATCCAGGCGAGCCGTATCCTTCGGATGCCAGGTCTGATGGCACAACTACCGATCCTGATTGGCAGCAGTGCCAGTTCGTGGAGAACACCGAGTTCATCAACTTCCCGTTCACCAGCGTATTCAATGGCGAAGCCTGCGAACTCGCTTTCCTGAGCGTTTGGAATCGTGAAGAATCTCCGGTCGGACCTCCGGGCAACATCCCGCCGATCGTTTCTCCGCCTCCTCCGGGTGGTTCTCCTGGCGGTAGCTTCACGCTCTGCTATGAAACCAACGTAATGCGTTTCGGTAACGACGACGTACCTGCTGAAGGTTCAGAAATCCTGAAATCTGATGCAGCTACAGTACGTAATGTAACGTTGCCGCCAGACCATCAGAATGGTTGGGCCAACATTGGCTTCGCGTATAACGACTCGGAAGGTATTCCAGTACACCGTGATTGGGCTGGCCTGATTGGTCTTCCTGTAACCGGTTTCTGGGCTCAGACCTTTGAGAATGGCTTCCTGTTCGGTGGCACGGTTCTGGCTAACTACGGTGGTCTCTTCGATCACAAAGCCAACATCCGTCGTCAGGTATGTCCTCCTCCCGCTGAGGGACAGGGCAACAGCCGTCTGTGCGATATTCGCATCGGTTCGGACTAAGCTGGAAAAAAGTAATCCTTCGGGATTGCGAATTGGGAAAGGGCCGCGAAAGCGGCCCTTTTTCTTATTTCAGGCTGAATCTGGCTTTGCATCCTGAACGATCCCACTTGCGCAATAGGAATGACTATTGAACTGTGTGCGATCGTCCAACCAGCTTTACCAGCTTTACCCTGAAACCTGGTTAGAAAAGCAGGTTGGCAGGCTGGCAGGCTGGCAGGAACCCATCCCATCATTCATTGTCGGAAGACAGTTGGTATGAACCAAAAATTTTCAGAAGGAAACAGTTCAATGAATTTGTCACTGCTAACCAGAAGCCTTTTATTCTGCTTATTGCCACTGACCGTATTCGCACATGACTTCAATACTGAAGTGCCGGTGGATAAGGATGACCCGGAAGTTGTTTTCGCCTACCAGGGTGATGCGATTCTGACCCAGGATGGGATTGATGCTGCGTTCGAAAAAATTCCGGACCAGGATCGGTTGCTTTTTATACGTGATGGACAAAAAGTGGATCAGCTGGTGCGCAACCTTATGAAAACCAAGGTCATTGCGCTGGATGCAATTGAGAATAATTTTGATAAGAACCCTGACGTCTTTCAGCGAATGGTCCAGGCGGCCTACAAAGAGCTGGCATCCGCCTGGATAGAGGAGCTTGCAGCTCGCGCGCCGGAAGCCGACTATGAAGCGATGGCATATGAGGACTACCTTGCAAATCCACAGGATTATCGCTCTCCTGAATACCGTGATGTGTCTCATATCCTCATCGGAACAAGAGATTATTCGCAGCAAGAGGCTCTGGCATTGGCTGAAACTGTTAGAACAGAAGCCATGAATGGGGAAAAGCCGTTCAGTGAACTGGTTAGTGAATACTCAGACGATCCTTCAAAAGACTCCAACAAGGGTTCATTTTTGAGAGTGAGCCGAGGACAGACAGCCAAGCCCTTTGAAGACGCTGCATTTGGTTTGGAGAACGTCGGCCAGATCAGTGAACCTGTGCTGACTGAATTCGGATATCACATTATCAGGCTCGATGCGGTTTATGAGTCTCGACAGCTTGAATTTGCTGAAGTAAAAGAAGAAACCATCGAGGTAAAGCGCGAAAAGCATGAAAGCGAGTACCAGGAACTCTACATCAAGGGCCTGCTTGAAGAAGGTATTGTTCTGCCTGAGGGTTCTGTAGAAGTCATGTTGAGGCGACATTTTGGTGAAAACCTGGAAAATGCACCGCAGTACTGATTGACATGGCCGGTTTTCAACCTGGTAGCAAAGGCGGGAGATGAGCAACGGGATTTTCAGACAGCTCGTTCTGCGGGCCATCAGGACAGACTACCTCAATAATCTGAGTGGTTTCGCATGGCTGATTTTGCAGCCCTTAATGCTGCTGGCTGTTTATGCATTTGTATTCTCGACCATATTCAAAGCCCGTATTCCTGGCCTGGAACCCTCGGCTTTTGTTCCTTTCCTGGCGATTGCCTTTTGGCCCTGGACTGCTTTTTCCGAATCTGTGTTGAAAGCGAGCCAGGTGGTGACCGCGAATGCGGCACTGATTGGAAAAGTCTCTTTTCGCACTGAATTGCTGCCATTATCGGCAGTCACTGCGACGTTTCTGATGCATATGGTCGGATATGCTGCAGTTCTGATCGTACTCAGACTGATGGGAACGGAAATTGACTGGTTTGGGCTGCTGCCCGCGTTGGTGGTGCTGGCTGTCCTTTATGCTTTCGCAGTGGCACTGGCACTTTTCTTCAGTGCCTTGCATGTTTTCATTCGTGATCTGGGGCAAATGCTTCCGCCACTGATGACTTTCTGGTTCTTCATGTCGCCCATTCTCTACAGCCCTGCGCTGTTACCGGATCATCTGGCAAGCCTGATGGAACTTAACCCCATGACATGGTTTGTAGGTCGCTTGCGTGAGTTCCTTATGCTGGGTGGCTACACACCTGCCCTGAGTGATGCTCTGATTCCGGCTGTTGTGATTATTCTTTGCTTCCTTGGTTTCCGGTTCTTTCGAAGAATGAGCGGACACTTTGAGGATTTCCTGTGAACGAACATAAACAGCGCAGGCCTGGAGAATTGCTGGTCGCCCTGGAAGGCGTTTCAAAGATCTACCCGCGTGTCAATCGCCCTGGTGAACGCCTCAGGGCCTTTTTCTCACTGCTTAGAGGTCAGGAACCAAAAGACGGCGCGCTGGTGTTGGACGATGTCAGCCTGGAGGTTCGATCAGGAGAGTCACTTGGCATTATCGGGGAAAATGGTGCTGGTAAATCAACCCTGCTGAAAATACTGACCGGTGTTATCAGTCCCAGCAGGGGGCAGGTGGCAGGTCAGGCACGAATGGCTGCACTGCTTGAACTCGGTGCCGGGTTTCAGCCTGACTTCAGTGGTTTGGATAATGTGCGGATGAAAGGGGCGTTACTGGGAATGAGTCCGGGTGAAATAAACCGGAAACTGGACGACATCCTCGCGTTTGCGGATATCGGGGAATACATCCATGAGCCCGTAAAACATTATTCCTCGGGCATGGTCGTGCGGCTTGGGTTCGCAGTTGTCACGGCGTCACAACCGGAATTGCTGATCACCGATGAAGTGCTTGCTGTTGGAGATGAGTCTTTCCAAAAAAAATGCGTGCGCTGGATCGAGGGGTTTCTTGAAAGTGGAAATACCCTTTTGATGGTTTCGCACAGCATGTACCTGGTGCAAAAGCTTTGTCACAAGGCCATCTGGATTGAGCAGGGCAAGACACGGGAATATGGTGATGTATTTGATGTCACCCAGTCTTATCTTGCCTTTCACGAAGCTCGCAGTGCCACTGAAAAAGACAATCGTGAAAAGGCTGGTGGCGAGGCAGGGTTGTATCGCCTCGAGTCTTTTTGCTTCGCCAACGAACTTGAAGGAACGGAAAAAATCCTTGAGTGGGGTGATTCCCTGGAAGCAGAGCTGGTCCTGCATTCGCCTGATGGGCGTCCGCCGGCGGCTTTGGTGGGAATCATACGGGCTGACGGTACGCCTGTTTATGGGGTTGCTTCTGAAGTCGAAGGGGCCACACCCCGCGCCCTGGGCGATGGAAAATTTGCCATTTCCATACGATTCGACGAGCTTCCTTTATTGCCTGGCAATTACGCCATGCGGGGTCATGCAATGGATCCTGAGGGCATGCGACTTTGCGATACCCTGGAATTGCGTTTCAGAGTGCGGGGTGTAAGCCGTGAGCTCGGATATGTTCGTCTCAAGCATCATTGGTTGAGCGGACAGGAGACCACGGGTGAGTGAGACACAGCTGAGGCCAGTCCCCACGGTAGTCATACCGGTATTCAACGCATTTGAAGAGCTGAAGTGCTGCCTGACATCTGTTTCTGAGACCGTGACCAGTGATACCCAGGTCATGGTGATTGATGATGTCTCTACAGATTCACGCATCCTGCCACTGATCGAAAAATTCGTGAATGCCGGCGGGCCCAGGTGGCGCCAGGTTCACCAGATGAATAACGAGGGTTTCGTGGCCACTGCAAACCTCGGAATGCGACTTGCGCCCCGGGACGTGGTGTTACTCAATTCGGATACGGTGGTTACGCCCGGTTGGCTGGAACGAATTGGCATGTGCCTGAATTCTGACACGAACATTGCGACCGCCACCCCGTGGTCAAACAATTCCCAGATCACTTCCATTCCCGAGTTTTGTGCAGAAAATCCGGTTCCGGAAAATATTACTTCCATAGCGGTTCGAATCGCAGAACGCGTCCTTCGAGATGGAGGGCCGCAGTATCCTGAAATTCCCACTGCCGTGGGATTTTGTATGGGCATCAGCAGGCGCGCCATAGATTCAGTTGGCTACTTTGACAAGGAACAGTTTGGTAAGGGCTACGGCGAGGAAAACGATTTTTGCATGCGGGTTCGCAAGCAGGGGTTCAGAAATGTGCTTTGCGACGATACTTATGTGGTGCACCACGGGGGAAGCTCATTTGGTCCGCTTGGCCTCAGGCCGGATGAATCGTCAATGGCCCGGTTGCTGGAGAGGCACCCTGATTATCATCAGCTGGTAGCTGACTTCATCAGGTCGGACCCATTGGCCCCGATTCGTGACAGATTGTGTTCTGAAATCACGTCGGCTGGTCTCGCGTTCAAATGAGAGTCCCGTTATCTGCTTCGAGTATCATTTACCCATGACAGAAAAACTGGACTTTGATGGCGAACGTTTCACACCGGAGAATGTTCGTGAAATCTGGTACGAGCATATGCATCGATATGCCTTCGCTGCCCCGATGGTGGCCGGGCTGGATGTGCTTGATGCCGCCTGCGGGGAAGGCTATGGCGCTGCAATGCTTTCTGCCACCGCACACTCTGTAAAGGGTGTCGATGTTGCATCAAAGGCCATAGAGCATGCCAAATGTCGCTATGACCTTCCCAATCTCGATTATCAGCAGGCCGATTGCTGCAACCTGCCGTTTGAAGACCATGCCTTTGACTGTATCGTTTCTTTTGAGACCATTGAGCACCTCGAAGGACAGTCAAAAATGCTGTCCGAATTCAGGCGAGTGCTCAAACCGACCGGTTTTCTGTTGATCTCATCGCCTGACAAAGCGGTATATTCTGAGCAACAGGGTTTTGATAATCCCTTCCACGTACGTGAACTTTACAGGCATGAATTTGAAACATTGCTCGAAAGCGAGTTTCCTGTATGTCGTTTTTTCGGGCAGAAACTGTTGTTCCATTCGGCGATTTGGCCAATGTCTGAAGGCGGAAAGGAAACATCTGGAACCAGAATGAATGCTCATCTTCAAACCCACTCTGATGAAGGCCCGGTGGAAAACGCCCGGCCAGTCCATGAGGCCATGTATTTGTTGGCCGTTTGTGCTCAGGATAAGCAGGCACTTCCGGAACTCGAGCCAGCCATCTGGATGTTCGATGATCAGCAGGAATCTGTCTATAAGCATTATCAGCATGAAATACGGAAGAACATGCAGGCGGGCGCAATTCTGGCAGAGCGTGATGCGCAATTGCTTCAGTTGAAGCAGGAGCTGGCTGAATCAAGTGGACCAGAGGAATCGCAACGGTCCTGGTTAGAACGCCTGGGAATCATTCGGCGCCGCTGACCTGTGATGCCATCGGTCAGGGCCATCATCGTTAACTACAATGCAGGTGATGCACTGATATCGTGTGTTGAATCACTACTGGGGTTTGCGGGTTCGCTGAAAATTGTGGTGGCTGACAACCTTTCCCAGGACGGCAGTATGGCTGCGCTTCAGGAGCGATTCGGCCAGGATCAAAGGCTCGAACTGCGCTTCAATGAAGAAAACATCGGCTTTGGGCGGGCCGTCAATCGCGTCGCTCGCAATGCAGGCGAGGATTATGTGCTGATTCTCAATCCTGATTGTATTTTGGAAACTGATGCACTTGACCGGTTGGTGGAGGCCCTTGAGGAAGACGAT
>DATFLY010000126.1:0-4723 GCA_035267185.1 Lysobacterales bacterium
GGCTTTGTGGCTTTCCGCCGCGTTGCCTAACGACTAGCATTTAGCGCTAAGCGTTAAAAAAGAGCCCGCAGTGACCATGTCGCTGCGGGCTTTTTCTTGAGGGATACAAAAGCATGAATTGGTTTGAAAGTCTGGTCACAGCGTTATTGTTGCTTGTAAATCTGCCGGTCCTGGCTGGAGCAGTGGATGTTGATTACCAGGTAACTGAGATTCCTTATAACCTGCGAGACATCTCCGAGAGTGGTTTCGAAATCGTTCTGTCGGATGAAGAAGTCTCCAACCCCCTACCGATCAGGTTTGCATTCGATTTTTATGGCGATTTCTACACAGCCGCTTATATTTCATCCAACGGCTTTATTACTTTCGATGCGGGATCCAGCCCTGGATGTTGCAGCGGCATGCCGATCCCGACACCAGGTGGAATCGACAATATGGTGGCCGGTTTCTGGGAAGATTTGAATCCTTCCAATGGTGGGACCATTCGATATCAGACATTGGGCACACCACCTGATCGTGAATTTGTTGTCGGTTTCTACCAGGTAGAGCACTTCCGGGGAAACTCGCCGGTGGAGATGGAAATGATTCTCCACGAGGGTACTGGCATTGTGGAACTGCAGTACGCCACTGCTACGACGGCTGGTGAGAGCAATCACTCTGTTGGTGTGGAGAGCGAGGGTGGGCAGTATGGAACCCAGGTCGATTATGGCAGTACGTTCAGTTTCACCAACGAAGCAAGATTGTTAACGCCGAATGACGTTGATGGTGAACCAAAGGCTGTGGCGCGATTCGCTGTTGAAAAGGAATTCAATGACGACAATCCGGTGGAGGTAGAGGTTGTCATCAGCTGCAACACGGGCCTTCCTTTGCAGCAGGCCAGTATCATTTCCGAAGGTGATGGTGTTGTGTTTATTGTTACTGACTTCATTGAAGGTGAGTTGAATTGCAATATCACGGAAGCCTCCGATTCGGAGGGTTACCAGACTTTCTATTCTCCCGATGGCGGCGTGACGTATCCGGGCGGTGCGAGCTGTGAATACCTGGAAGTTTCGTTTGGAGAAGCCAATTCCTGTCTGATTCGAAATGAGCTGGAACGGGTGCTTGTTGATGTGACCAAATGGTGGATAGACGAAAACTCGCAGTTTGATGCTGTTAATTTTGCCGAGGCCGATTACGAATGTGAAAACGAGCAGTTTGATGCAGATGTCTTCGGCTCCCTTGAGTTTCTGGGTGACGGTGCGACTGACGGGTTTTTCGTGTTCCCGCGCTGGGACGGAACCACCACCTGTACGGTCTCTGAGACCCTGGTCGAAGGCGGCATAGACGTTGATGATTCTGAATGCCTCAGCCTGAGTGTCGCACCAGGAAATGGCGCAAGCTGCAGTATCTACAACACCCGGCTGTATGAGGGTATCCCGACGTTGAGCCGCTACGGCCGGGCGTTGATGGCGCTGCTGATGCTTGGTGTTGGACTTGTGACTTTCCGCCGCGTTGCCTAACGACTAGCATTTAACGCTAAGCGTTTTAAAAAAAGCCCGCAGTGACTTTGTCGCTGCGGGCTTTTTCTTTTGTAGGAGCGGTCTTTGGCCGCGACCGGATCTTCGAGGATCACAGGCACCTGCAGGAGCGGTCTTTGGCCGCGACCGGCTCTTCGGGGATCACAGGTATCTGTAGGAGCGATCTTTGGCCGCGACCGGCCTGACGGCAATCTCTCATCCATCTTCCAATCCCAAAACATCAGCGACCCTCTTCCTTAATATCGGCACAACCTCTGTCTCAAACCATCGGTTTTTACTCAGCCAGATATTGTTTCGAGGACTGGGATGCGGCAATGGAACAACATCACCGGAAAGAGGTGAATACTCCTGAACAATCTTCGTCAAAGATCCCCTGGCCTCTGGCAGGTGCCAGCGCACCGCAAACAGGCCTACAGCGATTACCAGTTTGATCCCGGGCATTTGATCTAGAAGAGCTTGTCGCCAGGTGGGCGCGCATCGCTTTGTCGGCGGCAGATCGCCCCAGTCGCCCTTGCCGGGATAGCAAAGGCCCATTGGAATGATCGCGATGTTTTCGACGTTATAGAACGCTTCGCTGTCGATGCCCATCCAGTCACGCAATCGATCTCCGCTGGGGTCGTCAAAAGGAATTCCCGATTCATGGACTTTGGTGCCGGGTGCCTGGCTGGCAATCAGGATTCGTGCGCTGCTGCCTGCCCTGAATACCGGTCTCGGTCCAAGCGGGAGTTCAGCCTCGCACAAACGGCAGGCTCTTACGCGCCGGGAAAGGTCCTTCAGTGATTCTTCCATGATCTTTACTTGCCGCTCTCACACACTGAAAACAAATTTTAGCCCGATCCGGAGTATGTCTTCCCTTACCCCTTGGGGATGATTTACGCCATTGTTGACCTGGCAAACCCAACCATACGTCATCCCGGCAACGCCACTTCCATTAATGTCATCCCGGAACCGTCACTTCCATTTATGTCATCCCGGAAGCGCGAGAAGCGCTATCCGGGACCCACTAACTCGCAAGGCGGGTAGATCCTGGTTTTTGCATTTTGAAAAAGCGGGATGATGCAAAATAAGGCGTCACCCTTGAACCGACTTACAACCACTTCTTGCGTTTGAAGTAACCCAGGATCACACCAGCAGCAGCAAACATCAGGGCAAGCACAATCCAGAAAGCATTGGGGTATTCAAGCCCGGGCAGGCCGGCCACGTTCATGCCCATCAGGCCGGTAAAAAATGCCAATGGCAGGAATACCGCAGCCACAATGGACAACACCAGCATGCGCGCGTTTTGCTCATAAGCGATGATTGAAAGAGCTTCTTCCTGGGCGACCAGCGCGCGTTCGCGGATCAGGTCCATCTCTTCAATGAAATTCATGATTCGGTTGGCCTGCTCCTGCAGCATGGCGGCCTCTTTCAGACTCACCACTTCCCCCGCAGAACGGGATAATCGATCAAGAGCGTCCCTCTGGGGAGCCAGGTAACGCCGTATACGCGCCGTCTTGCGCCGAAGCTCGCTGAGCTTTGCCCGGAAAGTGGGCATGTCGGCAGAAAACTCCTCGGTTTTATCCAAAGTCTCGTCCATCGATTCAACAGCATCGACGATGCGATCACCCAGGCGGTCAGAAAGGTTCACCAGGAACGATCCGGGCCCAGTGGGACCGTTTCCATGTTCGAGGGAACTGCGAATGTCCCTGATCGACATGAGGCGTCGGCGCCGGGTGCTGATGATGCGGTTTTTTTCTGTCCAGATGCGTATCGAGACCATGTCATCAACATCCTGCCCCGGATTCTTGTTGACGCCGCGCAATACAGTCAGGATGCCGTTTTCGAACTCCTGGCTTCGTGGGCGCGATTCGACAGACAAGAGGGCTTCGGTCACCAGAGAATCCATGTTTCCGCGTTTGATCAACCAATCACGCCCACGTGGATGTTCAAAATCGAGGTGTATCCAGACAACACCCTGGTGATCCGCATCCAGTTCATCCCAACTTAATCGCTGACCGCCACCTTGGCCGTCAAGGAGGAAAGCGCAAACCAGGCCATCATCGGAATCAGGTATTTGTTCTGTGACTTCAGACGAGTCGGCTGACATCGCGCTACTCCTTGTTGCTCAACTGGATTTCCAGGGGCTTGCCGGTATCGAAATGAATGTCGCGCTGTGGGAAGGCGATCACAATATCGTTTTCGTTGAACAGATGGGTGACGCGCATCCGGATGTCACTGCGAATGGCGCGCAGCTCTCGTTCGCCCGCCACATCAGCCCAGAAATATGCATCGAAAATCAGTGAATTGTCACCAAAATCCTCGAAAACAACCAAAACGGGTGGATCTTTCAGGGTAAATTCCTGCTCCTCAACAGCCTGTTTGAAGAGCTCACAGACTTGCTCAACTGGAGATCCGTAAGCCACACCAACCCGCACGGTCGTCCTGATACGTTTGTCGTGAAGCGTCCAGTTGATCACCATGCGCTCAAGCATGTGGCTGTTGGGAACCAGCATATGCACGCCGTCCACGCGGCGGATCAGGGTAGAACGATTACCAATGCTCTCGACCACGCCCTTGTGCTCATCAATTTCGATGAAATCGCCAATCCGCACCGGGCGCTCGGACATCAGAATCCAGCCGCTGATCAGGTTGTTGATGATGTTCTGGGCACCAAAGCCCACACCGATGGCGACCGCGCCGCTGATGAACGCCAGAGCAGTGATGGGAATGGAAAGCATTGCCAGCGCAGCCAAAAATACCAGCAGCAGGATGAAATAGAACACCACGCGCTGAATGGTTAACTGGCTGTTGGGATCGATCTTGGAGGCTTTCAGGCGTTTTGCCAGCGCACGCTGAAACCAGCGCCCGATAATGATGCCCCCGACCAGGATCAGGATGGCCATCGCCACCTGGCTGACCGTGATCTCTACGCCGGCAATCTTGACCAGTGGGTAGTACCAGATGTCTTGGAATTGGTCCATCTAAGATGTGGCTCCTTTAGTAGGCAGTATCCTGAAAAAGGGCAAACGGTGTCAGCAGCAGGATCTTGAGATCAAGCCACAAAGACCAGTTCTGGATGTACCAAAGATCATGTTCGATTCGTAAAGCCATTTTCTCAGAAGTATCGGTCAGGCCACGAAAGCCATTCACTTGCGCCCAACCGGTAATGCCCGGCTTTACCTTGTGACGAAGCATGTACCTGGGAATCTTGGATTTATAGAGATGGTTGT
>DATFLY010000127.1:0-104279 GCA_035267185.1 Lysobacterales bacterium
AGGGAAGCAGGCCCAAGGCGACGTGACGCAAGACGCGAAGCGTCGTAGTTAGGAGCCGACGCCGTCGCGGCCGCATCCGAGTCTGCAGGGATGTATTCATGACGGGTTTTGAAGATCACTTTCTCCGATTTTCCTTGACCAGGGTTATTGGGTTTTGAGGTCTAATTTGTGCCTTATTGGTTTGAAATCAGACTGAGCTTCTTTCGAATCACGCTGTAAATACGTCCCTGTACGCTCGGATGATTCGTCCCTGAATCATACGGATTCGAAAGAACCTCAATCAGTGATTTCAAACTGGCGTGAGAGTTATGAAAAGGCCATGAAGCGAGGAGTCACAAGACGGTATAATGGCCGGCTAGCAAATAGAGAGGACATCGCATGAGCTATCGCCACATCCAGATCCCTGAATCAGGTCAGAAAGTCACCATCACAGACGGAAAGTTAAACGTCCCAGATAATCCGATACTTGGATTCATCGAAGGCGACGGCATCGGACCTGACATTACCTCGGCATGTATGCGCATCTGGAATGCAGCGGTAGAAAAAGCTTATGGCGACAGTCGCAAAGTGCATTGGGCAGAACTCTACCTGGGCGAAAAAGCCGCTGGAATTTATGACGGTGACTATTTCCCGGCAGAAACCCTTGAGGCCATCAAGGACCTGAATGTATCGATCAAGGGGCCTCTGACCACGCCAGTAGGTGGCGGCTTTCGTTCACTGAATGTTTCATTGCGACAAGAGCTTGATCTCTACGCCTGCGTCAGGCCGGTTCAGTATTTCACCGGTGTGCCGTCACCCATGAAGCGACCTGAAGATGTCGATGTGGTCATTTTCCGCGAAAACACCGAGGACGTTTATGCCGGCATCGAGTACAAATCAGGCACCGATGAAAATAGGAAACTGGCAAAGTTCCTGCGCGAAGAAATGGGTGTGGATTTCTTTGAAGATGCAGGCCTGGGCATCAAGCCCATTTCTCCTTTCGGATCAAAGCGCCTGGTCAGAAAAGCCATACAGTACGCCATTGATAACAATCGCGAGAGTGTCACCCTGGTTCACAAGGGCAACATCATGAAGTTTACCGAGGGTGCTTTCCGAAACTGGGGTTATGAACTGGCAAAAGAAGAGTTTGCCGATCAGACAATCACCGAGGATGAACTCTGGAGCGACCACGACGGAGTAGTGCCTCAAGGCAAAGTGGTCATCAAGGACCGCATTGCTGACATCATGTTCCAGTTGATGCAGTTGAGGCCGGCTGAGTTTGATGTTATTGCAACCATGAACCTGAATGGCGACTACCTTTCAGATGCGCTTGCTGCTGAAGTTGGCGGGATGGGCATCGCGCCTGGAGCCAACATGGCTGACCATGTTGCTGTATTTGAGGCCACCCATGGAACAGCACCGAAATACGCCAATCAGGACAAGGTCAACCCGAGTTCACTGATGTTTTCCGGAACCATGATGTTTGACTACATCGGTTGGAACGAGGTTACTGGCCTGATCAATGCAGCTTTTGAGAAAACAGTCGCTGATGGCCTGGTGACTTACGATTTTGCGCGCCAGATGGAGGGTGCCACCCAGGTATCCACATCGGGTTTTGCAGACGCGTTAATACAACGACTTTAATCCGGGTCATGACAGGTATTTTCGAAGAGGTTCATAACGCCCTTCGTAACAGTGACCCCGAAGGTAAGTGCGATGCCGCACTGGCCCTGGGCGCCAACCCGAACATTTCATTTGAAGGTCGCGATTTGCCTGTCGATGACATTGGGGATCCGGGGCGGCCGGCGTTGCCCGAATTGGTGGAACCAGCGAAAGTACCGCGTCGTCGTTTGGGAAGCGAGACAGGGCGTGCAGCGCTGGTTCATGCCATCGCTCATATTGAATTCAACGCGATAAATCTTGCGCTTGATGCAGCCTACCGCTTTCGGGAGATGCCGGAACAGTTCACCACTGACTGGCTCTCTGTCGCTTCTGATGAGGCTCGTCATTTCAGGATGTTGCAGGGACGCCTTGCAGATCTTGGCTATGCCTATGGCGATTTTCCGGCTCATGATGGTCTTTGGGAAATGGCCAAAGTGACATCAGCAAGTTGCCTGGAACGCATGGCCCTGGTGCCAAGGGTTCTTGAGGCGAGGGGACTGGATGTCACGCCCGGGATGATTCAGCGTCTCACTTTCCTGGGCGACACACCAACCGTCGAAATTCTTGAGGTCATCCTGCAAGAAGAAGTACGTCATGTTGCGATTGGTACGCACTGGTTTCGATTTTGTTGTGAGCGTGACTCACGCGATCCACTGTCAACATTTCTGGAGCTGTTGCGCAGGCATTTTGGTAAGCCAAGAGGGCCCTTCAATGTTGATGCTCGGTTATTGGCCGGGTTCACACCCGAGGAGCTGCAAGCGCTCGAGGATCAGGCTGCTTGAGCAACAATCAGACTCCATTCAAGGATCACTTTTCAGGCCACGCTGAAGAATACGCCAGTTTCAGGCCCACATACCCCACAGCCTTGTTTCAATGGCTGGCAGAGCACTCACCTCAAAATAGGCTCGCCTGGGATTGTGCTTCCGGCAATGGCCAGGCTGCCCAGGCACTGGTGGAGTATTTCGATGCGGTTGTTGCCAGTGATGCAAGTTCACAGCAACTGCAACATGCATCTGAGCATCCTCGAATTGACTATCGGGTTGAAGCCGCAGAAAACAGCAGTCTGGCGGGACAAAGCGTCGACCTGGTGACCGTCGCGCAGGCCTACCACTGGTTTGATCATGACAGGTTTCATCGCGAGGTCGAAAGGGTGTTGAAACCTGGTGGCTTACTCGCAGTCTGGACTTACAAGCTGGCCATGATCAATGCAGGCATTGATGCTCTGGTCTATGATCTTTACGAGAATGTTCTGGGGCAGTACTGGCCTGAAGAGCGAACCTTCATCGAACGGGATTACGCGGATTTCAGCTTGCCCTGGCAGGAATTGTCAGTTCAGGGGTTTTCAATGACTGTCGAATGGAGGCTGGACCAGTTGCTGGGCTACCTGGGGACCTGGTCTGCATTGAAGCGGTACCGGAAAGTCAATAACGACAACCCGCTGGAAAATGCTCGGCGGACTTTATCAGAGGTATGGGGGAAGCCGGAAGAGTCCAAGACAGTTGAATGGCCCCTGGTGCTCAGGGTTTGTCGAAAACCGGATTAGTCCTGGTCTGTTACTTCGAGAGATTGCTCAGATTGCCCTGCCTCTGAGACCCAAAGAACACTTCCGTTTTCGTACCAATCCGCCAGTACAGTGCGCCTGGCTTCACTTCCATCGTCAAGTACATGTTTGTGAAAAGCAGGACGGTGCGTATGGCCATGAATCATTCGATTAACATCGTGATCCTGAAAGGCCGCAATGACAGCTTTCTGATTGACGTCCATGATCTCCATGCTGGCCCCGGCGGTATGCTGTTTGCTCGCATCACGTGCCTGTTGGGCAATGTTCAGTCTTGATTCCACCGACTGGGCCAGGAACATGGCCTGCCAGTCAGGATTTCTCACCTGTTTCCTGAAGGCCTGGTACTCCACATCGTCAGTGCAAAGGGTGTCGCCATGAAGCACGAGTGTCGGCTCACCGTAAAGATCGATAACGAGCGTTTCCGGTAGCAGTTCCAAACCTGCCAGTTCGGTGAAAGATGTTCCGATCAGAAAATCGCGGTTTCCATGCATGAAATAACACGGAACACCAGAATCTGATAATCGCCTGATTCCTTCCGCCACTTGCCTGGCTGTTTCTGTGAGAACGTCATCTCCAATCCAGAATTCGAACAGATCACCCAGGATATATAAAGCATCAGCGTCCCTGGCCGGGCCATTGAGCAACCTGAGAAGCAGGGCGCTTATCTGCGGCCTGCTTTCTTCAAGGTGCAGATCTGAAATGAAGAGTACTGCCATCCGGATCGATTATTCGGCTGTTACAACCTCGACACTCTCTATGATGACTGGTGTGACCGGGACGTCATGGTAAGGCGGGTAGGAGGTGGTCTCAACAAAGCGAATGTCGTCAACCACTTCCATTCCCTCAGTGACGCGTCCGAAAACGGTGTAGCCCGCAGAAGTCGGATTGTAATCAAGTGATCCATTGTCCTGGACATTGATAAAGAACTGCGAAGTGGCCGAATCAGGATCGGAGGTGCGGGCCATGGCGACTGTGCCACGTGTATTGGAGATTCCATTGTTTGCCTCGTTGACAACGGGTTCCCTTGTGGCCTTCGGCTTGAGGTCTTCTGTCATTCCGCCGCCCTGGATCATGAAATGACTGATCACCCTGTGAAACACGGTTCCCTCGTAGAAACCCTCATTCGCGTAAGAAATAAAGTTTTCGACAGAAGCCGGCGCCTCCTCTGCATAAAGTTCAAGGGTGATCTCGCCGAGACTGGTTGTAATGACCACGGTTGGGTTTTCGATGGTCCCGGAAGCCGCTTCTTCGGCGTCGTCCTGTGCCCAGGCCTGTGTGCTCATCATTGTAAAAGCCAGAAGGAGTAAAGCGCTCGTGTTAACTGATCGAAACTTCATTGCAACAAATCCTCTGCATTTGGCAGGCAAGTATTCCTGCTCATGTGGAATAAAAAGGGCATGATACTGGTGCGCGCCCGTCGCGGCCAGCAAAAGACGTGATACCGGCCTTTTTGCCAAGCCTTGTGAAGCGCTTTTGACAGGCAATTTGTGGTATAATTCAACACTTGCATTTCCCGCATCGAAGCCCTCGAAAAATACCGGGTATTCCGCATAAATGCGGATAATAATAATTATAAAAAACAATCACATAAACACTATAATTAAACTAATTTAACCTATGGCTGAACTCGCCAAAGAAGTACTCCAGGTCAATCTCGAAGACGAAATGCGCAAGTCCTACCTGGACTATGCCATGAGCGTCATTATCGGACGTGCTTTGCCAGACGTTCGGGACGGCTTAAAACCGGTTCACCGGCGCGTTCTTTTTGCCATGAGCGAGCTGGGAAATTACTACAACCGGCCGTACAAGAAGTCGGCTCGAATCGTTGGTGATGTCATCGGTAAGTACCACCCCCATGGTGATACAGCCGTCTATGACACCATCGTTCGTATGGCGCAGCCTTTCGCCATGCGATACCTGCTGGTTGACGGTCAGGGTAACTTCGGCTCCGTTGACGGAGACGCTCCGGCAGCCATGCGTTACACCGAAGTACGCATGGCCAGGCTGGCTCATGAGATTCTTGCCGACCTTGACAAGGAAACTGTCGATTTTGCGCCCAACTACGACGAGACTGAGCGCGAACCTGTCGTTATGCCGACTCGTGTCCCGACCCTGCTGATCAACGGTTCGGCCGGTATTGCTGTTGGTATGGCCACCAACATTCCTCCGCATAACCTGACCGAGGTGATTAACGCCACCATCGCGCTGATTGATGATCCGGATCTTGAAGTCGAAGGGATCATGGAGCACCTGCCTGGACCTGATTTTCCCACTGCAGCTTTCATTAATGGCGCAAGCGGTATTGAGGAAGCCTATCGCACCGGTCGTGGGCGCATTTACATGCGGTCACGTGCCGAGATAGAGACCAACGAGTCAAGCGGTAAACAAGCCATCATCGTCACTGAAATCCCTTACCAGGTAAACAAGGCTCGCTTGCTTGAGAAAATCGCCGAGCTGGTCAGGGAAAAGAAGATCGAGGGTATCACGGAGCTGCGCGATGAGTCTGACAAGGACGGCATGCGGATTGTCATCGAGCTGAGGCGCGGTGAGGTTCCGGAGGTCATTCTAAACAATCTCTACAAACAGACCGTGATGCAGACCGTCTTTGGCATCAACATGGTTGCATTGGTTGATGGGCAGCCGCGTCTCCTTAACCTCAGGGAGGTGCTGCAGGCGTTTATCGGGCATCGACGTGAAATTGTGACGCGTCGTTCGCTCTACGAATTGCGCAAAGCTCGAGACCGTGCCCACGTACTTGAAGGCCTGACTGTCGCGCTTGCCAACCTTGATGAGGTGATTGCGATGATCAAGGCTTCCAATACGCCCGCAGAGGCAAAGGAAGCCCTGGTGGCCCAGCTCTGGGATCCTGGCATGGTGCGTGCCATGCTGGGGCAGGGTGGTGCAAAAACCTCACGTCCGGAAGATCTGGACAAAAATTTCGGATTGCATGAAAAGGGATACCAGTTGTCGCCTGTACAGGCACAGGAAATCCTGAACATGCGTCTGCATCGCCTGACTGGTCTGGAGCAGGAGAAGCTGACCGATGAGTACGGCGAAATTCTGAAACAGGTCCAACTGCTCCTGGAAATTCTTTCCAACCCCTCGAGACTGATGGAAGTCATTCGCGAGGAACTGGAGGAGATTCGGGAACAATACGGGGACGAGCGAAGAACCGACATCATCCAGTCGCGCCTCGATTTGAGCATGGAAGACCTGATCACCGAAGAAGACGTGGTGGTGACTCTTTCACATGCTGGATACGCCAAGTCACAGACCCTTGACCGCTACAAGGCACAGCGTCGCGGTGGTACCGGAAAATCGGCCACCAAGGTCAAGGATGAAGATTTCATTGATGAGCTGTTTATCGCCAACACTCATGACACATTGCTGTGCTTTACCAGTCATGGCCGCATTCACTGGCTCAAGGTCTATGAATTACCGCAGGCGAGTCATGCCAGTCGTGGTAAGCCGATTGTGAATCTGTTACCGCTGGAAAAAGAAGAGCGAGTCAACGCCGTATTACCGGTTCGGGAATACTCGGATGACAAGTTTGTATTCTTTTCCACCAGGCGCGGAATCGTGAAGAAGACACCTTTGTCAGATTATTCACGACCTCGTGCAAACGGAATCTGGGCCATCGACCTGGCTGATGATGATGATCTTGTCAACGTCGCGCTTACAGATGGCGAGCAGGACATCATGCTGTTTTCCAGCTCGGGTAAATGCATCAAATTCCGGGAATCAGATGTTCGACCGATGGGACGTGTTGCTCGAGGTGTCATCGGCATCCGTATGCCGGAAGAGCATGATGTCGTTTCCATGCTGGTGCTGAGTGAAGGTGAGATTCTTTCTGTTACTGCCAACGGTTTCGGAAAACGCACCGCGGTTGATGAGCATCCTCAGCAGGGAAGGGGTGGCCAGGGTGTGATCGGTATCCAGACATCAGAACGCAATGGTCGAGTGATTTCAGCGATACAGGTTTTGAACGGTGACGATATTATGCTGATCTCAGACGGCGGCACGCTGGTCCGTACATCCGTTGAGCAAATTTCCACCATGGGTCGAAATACCCAGGGCGTGACCCTGATTCGCCTCAGAAACGACGAGCACCTCGTTGGCCTGGCCAGGATCGAGGAAGAAGACGATCCCGAAGTCGTTGAGGCAGTAGAGGAAGCGGCTGATTAAAGTTCGTTTAAGACGTGCTCGGCCGCACTGACCCGAAATTCTCCAGGCGCTTCAACAAACAATTTGGTCACCACCCCATCGTCTGCGATCAATGCAAAACGTTGAGAGCGATGCCCCATGCCAAAACCGGTTGCGTCCATTTCCAGGCCCAGCGCTTTCGCAAAATCACCGTTTCCATCAGCCAGCATTGTAATGCTGTCAGCATTGGCGCTCTTGCCCCATGCATTCATTACAAATACGTCATTGACTGACATACAGGCAATTTCATCTGCCCCTTTGGAGAGAATATCCTGCGCGTGATCCACAAATCCAGGCAAATGCTTTGCTGAACAGGTCGGTGTAAATGCGCCCGGCACTGAAAAAAGAACAATACGTTTACCAGCGAAGTATTCACTGGTTGACAACGGCGATGGCCCATCACTGGTCATTACAGAAAGTGTGGCGTCAGGAATGCGGTCTCCGGCCTTGATCGTCATCGAAGCTCCTTGAAAATGGTATTTTGGGTTTTGCCCTGTTCCGATCCGGAAGCTAGGCAGCCATTACTTCCCGTATTGCGGAAAGCAGGTGATTGGGATTGACGGGCTTTGTGATGTAATTGCTTGCCCCCTGTCTCATGCCCCAGACCTTGTCTGATTCCTGGGACTTGCTGGTCACAAAAATAACCGGGATGTTACAGGTGATTTCATCACGTGTGAGTTTTCGGGTGGCCTGATAGCCGCTCATGCCGGGCATCACCACATCCATCAGGATGACAGAGGGCATCTCTGAAGTTGCGAGCTGAAGTGCCATCTCTCCGCTTTCAGCGGTGACGGTCTCCAGTCCTCCTTTTTCTACGATTCTTTTCAGGCTATACAACTGAGCCGGAGAATCATCAACAATTAAAATCTTGGGCATTTACATACTCCAAAAAAACCTATCTCCCCGGCACTGGCAATATTATGCCCGAAATCGCCCCCGGAACATAGTGCGCATCTCTATGAATGTTAACCAATTCTGACAACGGTCCGGCCCAGTGAACGACCTTCCATCATGGTTTTGAACACGGAATCCATCTGATCCAGTGAAACCTCCTTATTGCAGATTTCCCCGAGGTGAGTAGGTTTCCACTCGTTTGCCAGTCGGTCCCACAGGAGTTTGCGAATTTCATAAGGGGTGTTGTTGGAGCTGATGCCGAGCAGGCTGACACCCCTTAGAATAAAAGGAAACACGGTGGTATTGAGCCCAATTCCTCCCGCCATTCCACAACTGGCGATGTTTCCCCACAGGTCAATCACTCGAGTAATGCCTGCCAGCATGTCGCCGCCGACATTGTCGATACAGCCAGCCCAGCGTGACTTTTCGAGTGGATTTTGTCCCCAGTGAAGATCATGACGTGAGATGCACTGTCGGGCGCCGAGTTTTTCCAGCCACTCAAAGTGTTCCGCCTTTCCCGTGATGGCGTGGGCTTCATACCCGGCCCTGGTCAGAAGGTCGATGGCAATGCTGCCAACACCTCCGGTGGCGCCAGTGACGACAATCGGGCCTTTTTCCGGGGTCTGGCCGTTCGCTTCCATCCGATACAGGCACAAGGCTGCAGTGAATCCTGCGGTCCCCAGCGCCATCGCTTCACGCGTGGTCAGGCCATTGGGCAGAGGAACAACTGATTCTGACCGTAAACGGAGATATTCCGTGTATCCACCATCGAATTCTTCAGATAGCTGGCAGCCGGTTGCGACAACCCGGTGACCTGCCTCAAAGCGCTCATCGTCAGATTCGACAACGGTACCTGCCACATCGATGCCTCCGGTGAGCGGATAATTTTTGACAATGCGGCCTTTTCCTGTTGCGGCCAGTGCATCCTTGTAATTGATACTTGACCATTCAACCTGGATAGTAACCTGGCCTTCGCTCAGGTCATCCAGTGAAATTTCATCGATTCCGGACCGGTAACCCTTCTCATCATTGTGTATGCGAAAAGCTCTGAATATTTCTGGCACTTCGCTCATTTGACTCAGTTACCCCTGTGGATCGCGCGTCCGTCCACATGCAATGCTGCCTCGTGCACGGCTTCTGACAACGTCGGATGTGCGTGAACAATCCGGGCAAGGTCTTCACTGGCACCCTGGAACTCCATGGTCACCACGCACTCAGCAATCAGTTCTGATGCATTGGCGCCAAAGATATGGACGCCGAGGATCTCATCGGTTTCTTCATCGGCAAGCATCTTGACCAGACCCGCTGAGGTTCCTCCGCCAAGTGCCCGGCCATTGGCGGCAAATGGAAATGAACCGGTGCGATAGGCGATGCCCTCATCCTTTAACTGTGCCTCGGTCTTGCCCACCCAGGCAATTTCCGGATCGGTATAAAGAACCCAGGGTACGGTGTCGAAATGAATATGCGCGGATTTACCGGCAATCAGCTCAGCGACGGCCACGCCTTCTTCGGAGGCCTTGTGCGCCAGCATCGGTCCGCGAACACAATCGCCGATGGCCCAAACGCCCGAAACATTGGTGTGAGAGTTTTCGTCTACCTTGATCTGACCGTTGTCGAGAAGTTCAACGCCGGCATCGTCACCCAATAGCCCCTCGGTGTAGGCTTTGCGACCCACACAAACCAGCAGCTTGTCAAAAGTCAGCTGGCTTTCACCGTTCTTGTCTTCGACCACCACGACAACTTCGTCACCCACCACGTTTGCGCTTTTAACCAGCGTTCCCAGGCGAATATCGAGGCCCTGTTTTCCGAACTCGCGCGCTGCCTGTCTTGAAATGTCCTGGTCAGCCGCTACAAGGAAGCTGTCGAGTGCCTCCAGCAGGATCACCTCGGAGCCAAGCCTGTTCCAGACCGAACCAAGCTCCAGCCCAATAACGCCTGCGCCGATGACACCCAGGCGCTTGGGGACCTCGGTCAGGTCGAGTGCACCTTCGTTGTCAATGATGTGCTTTCCGTCAAATTCGACATTGGGAATGGCAATAGGAACCGAACCTGAAGCGAGAATCACGTTGTCAGCGGTGAGTTCCTGGGTTTCACCTGAATCGACAGGCGTCACTGTCACCTTGCGGTCGGCGCCAAGGGTGCCGGTTCCGTGAAAGTAAGTGATCTTGTTTGCCTTAAACAGCTGGCTTACACCACCAGTCAGCTTTTTGACCACGCCATCCTTTCGGGAAATCATTTTTTCGATGTCCATGGATGGGTTTGAAACACTGATACCGTGATCGGCATAATCATGCTGAATATGGTGAAAATGCTTGCTTGAATCCAGCAACGCCTTGGATGGGATGCAGCCAACATTCAGGCAGGTTCCACCTGGAGCCGGCTTGCCATCCTTGCCGGTAAATTTATCAATACAGGCTGTTTTCAGGCCAAGTTGTGCGGCCCTGATGGCGGCCACGTAGCCACCAGGCCCGCCACCAATCACAACCAGATCATATTTCTCAGACATTTAATCTAACTCCATTTAATTTTGTTGCTAGAGCCCAAGCAGGAGGCGCGATGGGTCTTCCAGCGCATCTTTTAACGCAACCAGGAATAAAACTGCTTCACGACCATCGATAATTCGGTGATCGTAGCTGATTGCGGTATACATCATTGGTCTTGCGACAATTTCACCATCCACAACAACAGGACGTTCCTTGATGTTGTGCATGCCCAGGATGGCGCTTTGTGGCGGGTTGATAAGCGGTGTTGAAATCAGCGAGCCAAACACGCCGCCATTGGTGATGGTGAATGTGCCGCCCTGAAGGTCTTCAAGCGCAATTTTTCCATCCCTGGCCAGTCCTGCAAAGTGACGAATGGCGAGTTCAATTTCTGCCAGGCTCATATTCTCCGCATTTCGCAAAATCGGAACCATCAAACCTCGTTCGGTGGAGACTGCAATCCCGATATCCTGGTATCCGTGATAAATAATTTCGTCACCCTCGACTGACGCATTGACGATCGGATACTTGCGCAGCGCATCGCAACAGGCTTTAACAAAAAATGACATGAAGCCGAGCTTCACACCGTGTTTTGCGGTGAATTCTTCCTGGTGCCTCTTGCGCAGTTCCATCACGGCTTTTAGGTCGACCTCGTTAAAGGACGTCAGGATCGCCGCGGTGTTCTGGGCTTCCTTGAGCCGTGCAGAAATGCGACTGCGCAGCCGGGTCATCTTGACTCGCTCTTCAGTTCGGGAACCCGCTCCTTTCAGAAACTGAAGAACATCGCCTTTCGTGACGCGACCGCCCCGGCCAGTACCCGGGACTTTCCCGGGATCAACATCTTCTTCTTCGGCAAGCCGGCGGGCTGACGGACTCAAAGATGATTTTTCAGTGCCCTTGTCTTTGGCCGCTTCAGTTTTTGTTTCAGTGGCCCTGGTATCAGAGGATTGTTTTGCAGAATCATCCGGCTTTGGCGTCTCTTCAGAACCGACCTTCTCGTCAGTCTCATCACTATCAGACTCAGGTTCTTCGACCATGCCTTCCTCAAGAGATACCAGAACCTGCCCGCTTGTGACTGTTTCGCCTTCCTGTGCCTGCAGCTCACCCAGGGTCCCATCGATCGGGGAGGGGACTTCGAGCACAACCTTGTCCGTTTCAAGGTCAACCAGGTTTTCATCCCGGCGTACGCTTTCGCCGGGTTTTTTGTGCCAGGCAGCAACCACTGCGTCTTCAACCGATTCCGGTAAAACCGGGACTTTCACCTCTTTGCTCATGCCTGCCATTTACTCCTGGATTTCAAATTCCAATTAAGGGTCATTGGGCTGTTCACTGTTTTTGTCCGGCACCAGTGGTGAGTGCTTCCTCAACAAGGCGCTTTTGTTCTTCAATGTGCATGGAAAAACTGCCAGCGGCCGGTGAGGCAGAACTTGCTCTGCCCGCGTAAAAAAGTGTCTGATTGTCCTGCAGGCATTCTTCGAAATGGTGCTTTGAGCAATACCACGCACCCTGGTTTTGTGGTTCTTCCTGGCACCAGGTCAGCTCGTTCGCATCAGGATAATTTCTGAGTACCGCATTGACATCATCTGCGGGAAATGGGTAAAGCTGTTCGATACGGACCAACGCCACATTTTCAATGGACTCTTCCTGCCTGACCTTATCGAGGTCATAAAAGACCTTTCCTGAGCAGAGCACCACTCGCTTAGCGGAAGATGATTCCTTCACGCTGACATCGTCGATGACAGTTTTGAATGAGCCCGTAGTCAAAGAATCAAGTGTTGAAGTAGACGCTTTGCTGCGCAGAAGACTCTTGGGTGTCATGACCACCAAAGGCTTGCGATAGTCGCGTTTCAACTGGCGTCTCAGCATGTGGAACATCTGGGCCGGCGTGGTTGGAATGCAAACCTGGATGTTGTTGAACGAGCAAAGTTGCAGGAATCGCTCAAGACGTGCGCTGGAATGTTCCGGGCCCTGTCCCTCATAACCGTGTGGCAGGAACATAACGAGGCCACACAGACGGCCCCATTTCGCCTCACCTGAGGTGATGAACTGATCAATCACAACCTGTGCACCATTGACGAAATCGCCAAACTGCGCTTCCCAGATCACCAGCTTTTCGGGTTCCGAGCAGGCGTATCCGTACTCGAAGCCGAGCACAGCCTCTTCAGACAGCAAGGAGTCAATAATTGCCACGTTTACGTCTGGATTGAGGTGCGTCAGCGGAATATATTCTTCGGCAGTTTCCTGGTTGTGGCAAACCGCATGGCGGTGAAAAAAGGTGCCGCGACCTGAATCCTGCCCGACCAGTCGAAGACCATGCCCCTCGTTAATGAGACTGGCGTAGGCAAGGGTTTCAGCGTATCCCCAGTCCAGTGGTAATTCGCCGGCTGTCATTTTTCTGCGATCTTCATATATTTTTTCCACCCGCGGATGAAGCTTGTAACCGTCAGGCAGGGTGGTTACCCTGGTGGCAAGTGATTCGAGCAATTCTGCCGGCAGAGTTGTATCAGTTTTTGCAGACCAGATTGTGTCCCTGAAGCGCGACCAGTCCTGGCTGTATTCTCTTTGCACTTTGCCTGTTTCGATGACATCCGGTGCGACCTGTTTACCCTGGTCAAGACGATCGCGATAGTCATCAATAATCTGGCTGACGTCGCTTTGACCAAGCACGTTTTCAGACACAAGCCTGTCGGCGTAGAGCTGCGCAGTAGACTTCAGGTCCCTGATGATCTGGTACATCACAGGTTGTGTTGCCGCGGGTTCGTCAGCCTCGTTGTGGCCATGACGTCGGTAACAGATCAGGTCAATCACAACATCTCTCTTGAACTTCTTGCGAAAGTCACAGGCAATTTCCATGACGTGCATCACCGCTTCCGGGTCATCTGCATTGACATGAAAAATCGGGGCATGAACCATCTTGGCTATGGTTGTGCAATACATGGTTGAGCGTGCATCGCGCGGCATGACAGTGAAGCCGAGCTGGTTGTTCACCACCACGTGTAATGTGCCACCAACTGCAAATCCTGGAACTTCAGACATCTGGAAAAGCTCCATCACGACGCCCTGTCCGGCAAATGCTGCATCGCCATGAACCAGGATTGGCATGACTGCATCATTGCCCAGGTCGATACGCCTGTCCTGCCTGGCGCGTGCAGAGCCAACCACCACCGGATCCACAATTTCCAGGTGTGACGGGTTGAAAGCCAGTGCCACATGAACCTGTCCGTTTTCTAGCCTGATGTCTGAGGAATATCCAAGGTGATATTTCACATCACCGGTGTAGCCGGGATCATGTGATTTTTGCTTGCCTTCGAACTCGTCGAACAGCACGGAGGGTGATTTGCCAAGCACGTTCACCAGGACATTCAACCGCCCCCGATGCGCCATACCAACGACGACCTCGTGGATTCCCTGGTTGCCGGCATGGCGAATCGCCTGGTTGAGAAGCGGAATCAGGCTGTCGCCACCTTCAAGTGAGAAACGCTTTTGACCCACGTAACGGGTATGCAAATAGCGTTCTATTCCTTCAGCAGCGAGTAGCTGCCTGAGAATTTCTTTTTTCGCTTCGTCTGTGGGAGAGTACTCGCCCTTGCTGCCTTCAAGTCGCTCCTGCAGCCACCTGCGTTTGTCCGTATCGACAATGTGCATGTATTCGACACCGATATTCCCACAGTAAACATTCCGGCAAAGGTCAATGATATCCCTGAGCTTCATTCGCTTGGGGGCCGCCAAAGACCCGGTGTCGAACTCGAGGTCAAGATCAGCCTCGGTCAGGTCATGGGTCTGCAGGTCAAGATCCGGAACTGGTGAATGGTGAGGTCGGCCCAGCGGGTCGAGGTTTGAATTTTCATGCCCACGCACCCGGTACGCATTGATCAGCTTGAGAACACCGGCCTGTTTGTGATCTGCAACCTTCGTGTCAGTGGCCAGGGTGGACAATTTGCCCAGCGCTTCAAAGCGCGCTTCAACGGCCAGCCGTCCCGATTCAGACTCAGCCTCCCCGGACCCGTTGTGCATGTCCCGAAATACTTTTGCCCACTGTTGAGGCACTGCTTCCGGGTCAGAAAGCCAGGTTTCGTAATAGCTCTCAATGTACGGCGCATTGCTGCCATACAAATGGGAAGATTCATAAAGTTGTTTAAGACTCTGACTCAAAGCTTTTTCCTGGTCTTCACCATGTCCTGTGCGGCCGGACATTATAACGTTTCACAAACGTCGCAGCTTTCATAAATGTGGCAGCAGCCAGGATGGAATCAAGTCGGGGTGGCGCTAGTCTTTCCCGAGGGACGACACCAGCTCTGCAGCCAGACCCGTATAGCCTGATGGTGACAACGCCAGAAGATTGACTTTCGCTTCACCAGGAATGTCGAGAGACTGAATGAAAGCCTTAAGTCGTTGCTGGTCCATGCCTTTGCCCCGCGTCAGTTCCTTGAGTTGCTCATAGGCATTTTCCACGCCATAACGTCGCATCACCGTCTGTATCGGCTCAGCCAGTAACTCCCAGCGTTCAGCAAGGTCACGTTCAATACATTCGGTATCAGGGTCAATCTTGCCCAGGCCTCTTGCCAGAGACGACATTGCGACCATGGTATGTCCGTAGGCAGTGCCGATCACCCTTTGAACAGTTGAATCGGTCAGGTCACGCTGCCAGCGTGATATTGGCAGTTTTTGGGCAAGGTGATCGAGCAGGGCATTTGATACACCGAAGTTGCCTTCGGCATTTTCGAAATCGATGGGGTTGACCTTATGCGGCATGGTTGATGATCCGACCTCACCTGCGACGGTACTTTGTCGAAAATAACCCACTGAGATATACGCCCAGATATCCCGGCTCAGGTCGATCAGGATCGTCTGAGCCCGCATTAACGCATGAAACGCTTCAGCCATCCAGTCATGAGGTTCAATCTGAGTTGTGAATTCATTCCATTTGAGATCGAGAGAATCCACAAATGTCTCGGCAAATGCCGGCCAGTCAATTTCGGGATAAGCGATCACGTGGGCATTGAAATTGCCAACGGCACCATTGATTTTGCCGAAAGGCATCATGGCAGCGAGAGATTCTGCCTGACGCTTGAGTCTTCGTTGCACATTGGCCAGTTCCTTACCCAACGTCGTGGGTGAAGCCGGTTGACCATGGGTACGCGAAAGCATCGCGATATCTGAATATTCCTGGGCCATCGCTCCAAGCGTGTCAGAAACGTTTTCTAATGCCGGCAGTATTACATCCCGATGGGCATCACGAAGCATCAGCGCATAGGCCAGATTATTGATGTCCTCGGAGGTGCAGGCAAAGTGGACGAATTCCTGGTGCTTTACCAGTTCGTCGTTCTCAGCCATTCGCTCCTTAATGTAATACTCCACGGCTTTTACATCGTGATTGGTGGTGGCCTCAAACTCCTTGACCCGTTGTGATGCCTGCAGAGAATGATTGTTAGCCAGTTCATTCAGGAACTGATTGGCTGCATCGCTCAGCGGGGGCAACTCCTTTATTCCTGGGTGTGCCGCCAGCGCCTGCAACCAACGCACTTCGACCAGGGTTCTGCGTGCAATAAGGCCGTGCTCGCTGAATATTTCGCGCAGACATTGGGTCTTGCCTGAGTAACGGCCGTCAACGCTGGATATCGCTGTGAGAGGAGTGAGTTCCATGAGTTTGCCGAAAGACTGAATGAACAGCATCACATTTTACACGCTGCGCAAGGCTTTGGGTGGGATATATGCTTTCAAAACCGTATGATTCAGGGATGAATCATCCGAGCCTGCAGGGATGTATTAATGGCGTGTTTTTAAAGCATATATCCCACCCAAAGCCGGGGCTTCCTGAATGGCTATGCAATAGAAATCGGGGGTCATTGCCCACATATAATCCGGATGGGGATGAAACAATAATGGGAGCAAAAAATGAGCAGTGAATTTCGTACTGAGCGAGACAGCATGGGCGAGTTAAAAGTACCTGCCGATGCCCTCTGGGGTGCACAAACACAACGGGCTGTAAACAACTTTCCGATTAGCGGCCAGGCCATGCCCAGGCAATTCATCAGGGCGCTGGGCCTGATCAAGGAAGCCGCTGCAATGGTCAACCAGGATCTTGGCCTTCTGGATGAAGACAAAGCCAACGCCATCATGCAGGCTGCACGCAAAGTGGCGGAAGGCACCTATGACGCTCACTTTCCGATCGATGTCTACCAGACAGGATCGGGCACCAGTTCAAACATGAACGCCAACGAGGTGATTGCTCACCTGGCCAACCAGGATGCTGATATTGGTGTTCATCCCAACGACCACGTCAACATGGGTCAAAGCTCGAATGACGTCATCCCCACTGCGATTCAGCTCAGTGCAGCACTGGTAGCCCGTGAACAGCTATTGCCTGCGCTCAGGCACCTTCGTTCTGTTTGTGATCAGAAAGCAAAGGAGCTAAAAAACACCACCAAGACGGGTCGTACCCACACCATGGATGCCATGCCCGTTACGTTCGGGCAGGAGCTTGGCACCTGGTCATCCCAGATCACCTCGAACATCAAGCGCATCAAGAGCGCATTGAAGAGGGTACGGGAATTGCCGCAGGGCGGTACTGCAGTAGGAACAGGCATTAATGCGCATCCTGAATTCGGAGAGCGAATTGCAAAGACACTGTCGCAGCGGACGGGTCATAAATTCAAGTCTGCCAGGAACAAGTTTGAGTCGATTAGCTCACAAGATGCATCCGTTGAATTATCGGGCCAGCTCAAGACTCTTGCATGCAGCCTGATGAAAATATCGAATGATCTGCGCCTGATGAATTCAGGACCATTGGCCGGAATTGCGGAAATCGAATTACCGGCACTGCAGCCCGGGTCATCGATTATGCCTGGTAAGGTCAATCCAGTTATTCCGGAAGCCATGAGCATGGTGTGTGCACAGGTGATTGGAAACGACACCACGATCACCGTGGCCGGACAGTCAGGTCTTTTTCAACTGAACGTCATGTTGCCGGTGATCGCTTTGAATTTGCTCGATAGCCTTGAGATCCTGGCCAACAGCAGTCGCCTGCTTGGTGATTCAGCCATTGCCGGATTTACGGTCAACGAAGAAAACATCAAGAGAGCGCTGGATCGCAACCCCATCCTGGTGACAGCGCTAAATCATGTCATCGGTTATGAGCTCGGCGCAGCAACAGCCAAACAGGCTTACAAGGAGGGCAGGCCAATCAAGGACGTGGCCCTGGACACAACGGATTTGTCAGCAGAAGAGCTCGACCGTCTCCTCGACCCCCTTGAGCTCACCAGGGGCGGCATAGCGAAATAAAATGAGCAAGATGGGCGGAATAGTAGTAGCAAGATGAGCCATGGATGGCTCATCTTGCTCAGATACTAATTATCTGTAGCGCGATGACGGAACCAGAGGGCGCCCGCCAGGAATATGGCGGCGAGGATCAGCCCAACCAGCATTTCGAGACTGAACAATCGATCAAACACATTGGCCGCTGTCACTGAGTAGTCGTACTTGTCATCCAATGGAACGCCAAGTGCGACACCTCCGCGCGGATCGCCGTCTTCAACCTGTGCGGTCAAAATTGACGGGCTGTGAATGAACCACCGGGCGATGATTCCCCACAGGTTGTCATCAAAAGTGAATGTGCGCAGGAATCCTATCCAGATTTGCAGGCCTGACAATACCAATGGCGGCAGCACCGCAAACAACAATGGCACTCGCGGAGCGAACGACGACACAAGCAGGAGCCAGCCAAACACAGGTAAAGCCCAGATGGCACCGGCGAAATAGGTCAGGCCGATCATGCCCCAGGCTTTGAAAGGTTGAGAAATGCTCAGGAACAGTGTCCACGGATTGTGATCCACAGACAAAATCATGACTGAGCCGATCAATGCAATAACGATGTGGGTCAGGATCAGCACAGCCAGAAACGCAGCTGGCGCAATCACCATCGCAGTCATCAGCTTTGAGGCAATGGTCAGCGTGTCCGAGGTTGGTAGTGACTTCCAGAAAAGAATGCTGCGATCCTTGCGATCGTCGTAGAGTGCACCGAGCAAATAGAAGAACACCACGAACCAGAGCACGATGGTGAAGAAAACGGAACTGCCAAGCAGCATCTGGTAGAGAACGTCAGCACGCAAATCGACAGACTGCTGCGCAGCAAGCCGGACAGCTTCCTTGAAAGTGTATAACTCATTGTCTATGTGGGCCGTTGTAAATACGGCCATCAATGCTCCGATCACGTAAATCCCGCCTATCACGATCGGGGTCGTACGCAACGCGCCCTTATTTTCCCAGAACTCTCTTTGTAACAGAGCGAGAAAGCGATTCATGTCGCGCCTCCTTCCATGGTTGCCACAAACAGGTCGGCAACACTGGGTGTGCGGACTTCTCCCAATTCAGAAAGCGAAGCCTTGTCCTTTCCTTCAAACAGGAAGATGTGACGTCCAAACATCTGGCGCTCGGTGAGTGGACCCAACGTTCTGGCCTGGTCTGCCTTTTCGGGTGTCACCATCAACTCGCAGTAGCGGGTTTCGACATCTTCCATGCTGCAATCGAGCGCAATTTTTCCGTCCTGAATGAACACCAGGTCAGTCAGAATATGTTCTATTTCCTCAACCTGGTGGGTCGTGATCAGGATGGTTCTTTCTTCATCAAAATAGTCATTGAGAAGATTGGTGTAGAAAGCTTTTCGATAGAGGATATCCAGGCCAAGAGTCGGTTCATCCAGCACCAGCAAACGTGCATCGATAGACATCACTAATGCCAGGTGTAACTGGGCGACCATACCCTTTGACAGGTGTTTGACTTTCTTGTCCTGCCCGATCTTGGTTTTTGCCAGGTATTCCATGCATCGATCACGGTTGAACCGGGGGTGAATCTGTTCGGTCAGGTCGATCAGTTGCCAAACGCGAATCCAGCGCGGCAGCACTGCAACATCAGCAATGAAGCAAACATCTTCCATCAGCTTCGAGCGCTGGCGCGATGGGTCGAGCCCCAGAACACTCAATTCGCCGTCGAAAGTCGCAAGTCCAAGGATGGCTTTGAGTGCCGTGGTTTTGCCTGCACCATTGGGGCCTATCAGTCCGATGATGCGTCCCACCGGGACATCCAGGTCGATGTTGTCGACAGCGACCGTTCGGCCATACTTCTTGGTAAGTCCGCGTGCAGAAATGATTGGGTCCATGGTTTCAAGCATCTCGTTCATTCGTGTCCAGGGGTGATTTTCTTTTCGGCAATCAATTCGGCCAAAAGGGTTTCGGCATCAAGGCCAAGTTGCTCAATGCGGTTGAGTGTCGCGGGCCATTCATCAATCTTGAATTTCTCGCGCTCTGAAATGATCAATTGTTCCCGGGCACCTTCACACACAAACATTCCGAGCCCACGTCGTTTTTCGACAAGCCCTTCATCTACAAGGGTCTGGTAGGACTTGGATACGGTAATGGGGTTGAGTTGCAGTTCTGCGGCCACTGTCCTGACCGAGGGCAGGGCGTCGCCCTCATTCAGCGTCCCGTCAAGGATCATTGAAACCGTGCGTTCTTTTAGCTGCCAGTAGATGGGCTGGCTGTCATTCCAATGGGTGGACATCGATGATTCTGGATCAGCGACGGAAAAGGAACAGGTCGAGTTTGAGTCGCTTGCGCTTTTTGCTTTTCGTGGAAACGTTCTTTGATGAGTCTGAAGAAGCAGGGCTCAGTACAACGCTGCTTTCAAGCGAACCCGAATTGGCTGCTGAATTGGTAAACTGCGCTGCTACTTCGGTCTCTGTATTGAACCCTTCACCTGCTGCCTGGGGCGCACCGATCTGGGTGCTTGCAAACAACATAATCGCTGCAATGACCGCAATTTGATTGGATATACGACGGCGCCAGGGCTTGCGTATGTTGGTCGATGTTGTTCCGTTTAATCTGATCATGGTTTTCAACATTCTTAATCGAAGTAGTGTTGTAGTGAACTATAACACCATGATAATAACCTTGCAAGTATTGATTGGAAAATAATTACAGAACTCTTCGGCTACCCAGAATGGCGAGAATAAGAGCCAGGGACATGGGTATGTATCTTTCCAGCCAGTCACCTGGTGATTCGGTTGTCCAGCTGAGCAGTACTGTTAAGGTAAAACCGGTGACCAGTGCTGCGATTTTGTAATTTGGCTGAACATAGCCACGCCACAAGGTGACCACGAGCAACGGGCCAAATGAAGCGGCAAGCGCCTGCCATGCAAACAACACCCGTGTAAAAATCTTTTCCGGGAAAATGGTCGCCAACAGAACTGCCAGCACACCGACGATGATCACGACCAGTCTTGCAAGCTGGAGACTCCTTGTGTCATTGGCTTTGCCGTCTCGCAGGTCATGGCTTACGCTCGAAGCCGCAACCAGTAACTGGCTGTCAGCGGTCGACATGATTGCCGACAGGATGGCAGAAACCATGACACCAGCAAGTACAGCAGGCAATAACATTGCAGCCAGAACAAAAAGCAATTGCTCGCCGTCACCCAGCGTTTCCAGCAGCAGCCGACCACACCATCCCAGCAGGACCATGCCGCAATAGATGATCACGGCCCAACTGATGGCAACCACACGACCTCGCCTGATCGCTTCCTCGCTGTCGGCCGCCATAAACCGATTGACCACATGGGGCTGTCCCGGGTAGCCAAGGCCAATTCCAAACAGACCTATCACGAATCCAAATGCTGCCGCCCATCCTGGCTGTCCTGTCCAGAGCATTGGCCCTGTTGCATCACCGGCCGTCAGGGATTCGAACACCGGCGCGAATCCGCCAACAGCGACAACAGCAAGGGCAGGCAAAACAAGTGCAGACAAAGCCATCAGCAATCCCTGCAGGCTGTCCGTAACGCTGGCGGCCCAGAAACCACCCAGCCAGACATAGACCAGTACGACCGCAGCGCCGAGCATGATGGCAAGGTGTTGTGATATTCCCAGCACTGCCGCAAAAGTGGTTCCTGCTGCCTGGAACTGGGAAGCAACGTAAAAAGTGAACGAAAACAGGATCACGATGGATCCAAGAATAAGAAAAGCTTTTCTTGCAGGGTCATCACGTGGACCGGCGAGACGTGGACCGGCGAGAAATTCTGTCAGCGTGACGGCGCGATTCTCAAGGCTTTGTCGCCGGAGCCTGGGCGCCACCCAAACCCAGTTGATGATGAAGCCCAGCAGGGTGGCTGGAATCAGCCAGACTGCAGGCAGACCCCATGCGAAAGCGGCGCCACTGACGCCCAGCAGGCTCCATGCCGAAGAAGAACTCGCTGATGCACTAAGTGCAGCAACCACGCCGCCCAGTTTTCGACCACCAAGATAGAAATCCTCACCATCGGTATTTCGCTTGCTTGCCCACCAGCCAATTCCCAGCAGCAGGATCTGGTAAGCGACCAATGTGAAAATAATGCCATTCATGTTGTGTTGGTTTTTTCAGTCGTCAGCCATTGGTTCGAACAGCGATTAATCCCATTGCTTCCAATTTCAGAATGATTTTCTGGGCCGCTTCATCGGGGCTGAACATTTCGGTATCGATGACCACTTCTGCGCTTTCGGGTGCTTCGTATGGATCGTCAATACCGGTGAAGTTCTTGATTTCTCCGCGCCTGGCTGCTGCATAAAGCCCTTTGCGATCCCTGGTCTCACAAACCTCCAGGGAAGTTGATACAAACACTTCCAGATAGCCGCCCAATGGTTCTATCTCGTTCCGGACCTGGCGGCGGATGTCCTGGTACGGAGCGATGGGGGCACAAATGGCAACACCACCATTCTTGGTGATTTCACTTGCCACAAAACCAATTCGCAGCACATTCAGGTTGCGGTGTTCGCGGGAAAATCCGAGCTCGGACGACAGGTTTTTTCGCACGATGTCACCATCCAGTAATGTGACGGGACGATCGCCCATCTCCCGCAACTTGATCATTAGTACGTTTGCGATTGTGGATTTGCCTGCGCCTGACAGGCCGGTAAAGAAAACAGTAAACCCCTGGCTTGAACGGGGTGGATAGCTGCGCCGCAATTCCTTTGTGACTTCAGGAAAAGTAAACCAGGTTGGAATGTCCAGGCCTTCAAAAAGCCTTCGACGAAGCTCTGTGCCGTTGAGTTCAAGCACTTTTTCGTCCTCAAGGACTTCGGTGGCAGCCACATATTGGGCCCGGTCTTCCACATAAACCATGGCTTTGAAAGGCACCATCTCAATTCCAATCTCATCCTGGTGCCTGGCAAGAAGCGTCTGTGCATCAAACGGACCGTAAAAAGGCTCCCCGTTGCTGTCATTGCCCGGCCCGGCATGGTCCCGACCGACAATCATGTGCGTGCAGCCATAATTCTTGCGGATAATTGCATGCCATAGTGCTTCACGCGGCCCCGCCATGCGCATGGCCAGAGGCAGCAGGCTGAGCGCTGTTGTCTGCTCCGGGTAACGTCCCAGCACGGCCTCGTAACAGCGGACCCGAGTGAGGTAGTCGATGTCGCCGGGTTTGGTCATGCCCACCACGGGATGAATAAGCAGGTTGGCCTGGGTATCGCGTGCAGCCCTGAAAGTCAGTTCCTGGTGTGCACGATGCATTGGATTCCGGGTCTGAAACGCGACCACGCGTCGCCAGCCCAGCTTCTCAAAATGTGCTCTCAGTTCGGCAGGGCTGTGCCGCAAATGCTTGCAGTCATAGTGCGTCGGGGATTGTAATCCCCTGAGTTTTCCACCCAGGTAGACTCTTCCGGATTGGTTCACCAGGTAGTCGACGGCGGGATGAAGCTTGTCAGTGGTGCCATAGACATCTAGTGCTTCCTGCTCGAGGTCAGGCTTCCAGTTGTCACTGACCTCGAGTATTGCAATGATCACGCCTTCCGGGTCACGCAGCGCGATCGAGTCCCCCTCGTTAAGATTGGCTGCGAAAGATTCGTCTACGTCCAGCGTGATGGGAATCGGCCACAACGTACCGTCTGACAGACGCATGTCCTGGCAAACGGATTCGTAATCCTTGCGCGACATGAAACCTTCAAGTGGCGAAAAGCCGCCACAAAGAAGCAGTTCAGCATCACACAGCTGTCGAGCTGTCAGGTTCCAGGAAGGCAGTCCGCCTGCGAATGACTTGAGCTCAGGCTGGTTTTCAGCGGACCCGTACAGGTTAATCAGTTTGCCGCCGTGCGGTTTTGCAATACTCATATTGATTGAGTCAATCCGAATCGAAAAAAGATCGCGCATTATAATGCCTGGCGGGGGATAAGAGTGGGTTTGATGAGCAACAATAAGGCACAGATTGGATCTTGAAGGGAACAAACAGCCATACCGCTTGTCTTTTTCACCTGCGCCCCCATTGAGGAGGGGGTAGAATTTTCCCAATATCCGCCCCGGTAAAGACTGCGGGCAGGCACTAAAAATTTGATCCCACGGAGTAATCAGGAATGAACAAGATTTTCATCGGTATCACGTTCGCGGCACTTTCTTTGCCATTGGCTGCAACCGCGGCAGAACTTGAGACCCAGGAACAGAAACTTGCCTACATTATTGGCATGGACATTGGTAACTCGCTCAAGCAGCAGGGTACCGATATTGACTTGCAGGCACTGTTTGAAGCTATCGAGGCTATTTACAACGGTGAAGAGCCTGCCATGACGGCTGAAGAAGCTGCAGCGGTGCGCGAGGCATACATTGCCGAGCGGCGCTCCGAAGTTGAAGCGCAGCAGGCCGAGCTGGCTGTCAAGAACGCGGCAGCGGGAGATGCTTTCCTGCTGGACAACCGTAACAAGGAAGGCGTTATGGTTACCGAATCAGGGCTGCAGTATGAAGTCATCACTGAAGGTGATGGCCCCACACCCACCGCGACAGATCGCGTGCGGGTCCATTACCGTGGCACGCTCCTGAGTGGCGACGAATTTGATAGTTCCTACTCACGTGGAGAGCCCGCCACCTTTGTTCTGAACCAGGTGATTCCTGGTTGGACAGAAGGTTTGCAGTTGATGCCTGTGGGCAGCAAGTACAAGTTTTATATTCCGGGTGAACTCGCTTACGGCGCGAGCGGCGGTCGCAGCATTGAGCCTAATTCCACCTTGATTTTCGAAGTGGAATTGTTGGGCATTGAAGAAACCTAACAACAGCGAAAATAGTTGATGGGCGACAGTTGCCATGTCGTGGCGGGTCCACGATAAAGGTTGTTCGCTATCAGAAGCCAAACACCATCAGCCTGCGTTACTGGTTTTTTGCCGGAAGCGGGGCTGGTGGTTTTTTTTGCCTGCGAAAAATGCCTTGCTGTTCTAGTCGTGAAGGTTGGCGGGAAGTAGTTTGCGAACCGTATCAGGGTCAAGACCTTTGCGAGCGGCATAATCCTCAATCTGATCGGGCAATACTGGTCCCAACACAAAGTACCTGGATTCGGGGTGTGCGAAATAGTATCCGCTGACTGAAGCAGCAGGCCACATTGCGTAACTCTCGGTCAGTCGCATGCCAATGGACTGTTCCGCATCAAGCAATGAAAAGATCTTGGTCTTTTCGCTGTGGTCCGGGCAGGCCGGATAACCCGGGGCAGGGCGGATACCCTGATACGCTTCCTTAATCAATTGCCTGTTATCAAGGTCTTCGTCGCGAGCGTAGCCCCATAACTCCTTTCTGACTTTCCGATGCATATATTCTGCCAGTGCTTCTGCAAGGCGGTCAGCGAGCGCTTTGAGCAGGATTGCGCTGTAGTCATCATGTTGCGCTTCAAATTTCTGCAACCAGGGCTCAATTCCGATTCCCGCTGTCACAGCAAATAACCCGATATGATCATTTGTCGTGTCTTCGACCGGAGATACAAAATCAGCCAGGCTTTGCTGCGGTTTGCCCTCAGGACGTGCTTTTTGTTGTCTCAGGAAGCACAGTGTTTCCAGAACAGAAGATCTCTTGTCACTCTCATACAAAAACACATCATCACCCGATGAAGCTGCCGGGAAAATTCCGGTTACCGCTTTCGCGGCCAGCCATTCTTCGCTGATGATTGAGTCAAGCATTTGCCGGGCGTCGTCGTAGAGACTGGTGGCTGCTTTTCCAACCACGTCATCCTTGAGAATTTCCGGGTAGCGTCCGCTCAGCTCCCAGGCCTGGAAGAATGGAGTCCAGTCAATCAAGTCAGACAGTTCAGCGAGATTGATGCTGTCAAAAACGCGCACACCGCTCATTGATGGTTGCACCACAGTACTCTCGTTCCAGGTCAATTTTGCGGCCCGACGTCTGGACTCTTTCAATCCGATGGGTGGTTTTCTTTTGCTGCTGCCCGAACGACGGTCTCTTAAAGCCTGGTAGTCTTTGCGGGTTTCCCGATGCAGGGCCGCCCTGGTTTCTGTTCCGATCAGCTTTCGCACAACGCCTACCGCCCGGGAGGCATCCTTGACCCAGAAGACTCCCTGGTCATACTCGGGTTCGATACGAAGGGCTGTATGGACCCTTGAGGTGGTTGCACCGCCAATTAACAGGGGCTGATTCATGCCCCGGTGTTTCATCTCGGCAGCGACCAGGCGCATTTCCTCCAGTGATGGTGTGATCAGCCCCGACAGGCCGACGATATCGGCGTTGTGCTTGCTGGCTTCATTTAGGATGGTTTCGCCCGGCACCATGACGCCGAGGTCGGTTACTTCAAAATTGTTGCAGCGCAAAACAACCGCCACGATGTTTTTTCCAATGTCATGGACGTCACCCTTGACCGTGGCCATGATGACGTGGCCTTTACTGCTGCTTTGATCGCCATCGCGCTTTTTCTCTTCCTCGATGTGCGGAATGAGAACGGCGACAGCCTGTTTCATGACACGAGCACTTTTTACGACCTGGGGAAGAAACATCCGCCCATCGCCAAACAGGTCACCAACCAGGTTCATGCCTTCCATGAGCGGGCCTTCGATGACATCAAGCGCCCGGTCTGACGTTTGTCGAGCCTCTTCTGTGTCCTGCTCGATGTAACTGTTGTTGCCTTTGACCAATGCGTGAACAAGTCGCTGATTGACTTCGGCTTCGCGCCATGATTCATCACGGGCTTCGCGTTCATTTCCGCCCTGAAATTTTTGCGCAATTTTGAGCAGGCGTTCGGCCGCTTCAGGGTCAGCGTCCAGGACAACATCTTCAACAGCCTTGCGAAGTTCAGGCTCGATTTCGTCATAGACTTCCAGTTGCCCGGCATTGACGATTCCCATATCCATGCCTGCATGAATGGCATGGTAAAGGAAGACCGAGTGAATGGCTTCGCGCACCTTGTTCTGTCCCCGAAAAGAGAAAGAAATGTTGCTGACGCCACCTGAAATCATGGCGCCGGGGCAGTGCTTTTTGATCTCGGTAGTGGCCTCGATGTAATCGAGACCATAGCGATTGTGCTCCGGAATACCGGTGGCAATCGCGAAGATGTTTGGGTCAAAAATAATGTCTTCGGGAGGAAAACCGACGGTTTCGGTCAGGATTTTCCAGGCACGCTGACAGATCGCTACCCGACGATCAACATTGTCAGCCTGTCCTTTTTCATCGAACGCCATCACGATCACGGCTGCGCCAAATCCAAGTATGGCTCGGGCCTGTTCAACAAAAGGTTCTTCACCTTCCTTGAGGCTGATCGAGTTGACAATCCCTTTTCCCTGGATGCACTCAAGGCCTGCTTCTATGACGTCCCAGCGTGATGAATCAATCATGACTGGAACCCGTGCGATATCCGGCTCTGAAGCGATGCAGTTCAGGAAAGTCCTCATGGCAAACGGGCCGTCAAGAAGTCCTTCGTCCATATTGACGTCAATGATCTGGGCACCGTTTTCAACCTGGTCTCGTGCCACATCGAGTGCAGCTTCAAAATCGTCTGCCTGGATCAGTCTTCGAAAGCGTGCAGAGCCCGTGACATTGGTTCGTTCGCCCACGTTTACGAAGTTCAGGTCTGATGTCAGGTTCAGAGGTTCCAGTCCCGACAGGCGGCAGTTCCGGGCAACGACCGGAATGGTTCGCGGCCTGACATCCTTCACTGCTGAGGCAATGGCAGCGATATGCGCTGGAGTTGTACCGCAACAACCGCCGACGATATTGAACAGTCCTTGTTCAGCAAAATCTCCCAGAAGGCCTGCCATGTTGTCGGGTGTGTCGTCATATTCACCCAGTTCATTTGGCAGTCCGGCATTGGGGTAGAGAATCACCGGGCAGTCTGCAATTCGCGACAGTTCCTGTATCCAGGGTCTTATTTCAAGTGCGCCAAGGGCACAGTTGAGGCCAACAGCCAGCGGTTTGGAATGCCTGATCGAATTCCAGAATGCCTCGACTGTTTGTCCAGACAGGGTACGGCCGCTTGCGTCAATGATGGTTCCGGAAACAATGACAGGCAGTCGGGCTTCCTTTTCCTCAAAAACATCGAAAATCCCCGCGAGCGCTGCCTTGCAGTTGAGCGTGTCAAACACCGTCTCTACTGCGAGTATGTCTGCGCCACCTTCAAATAGACCCCGTGCGGCTTCTGCATAGGTTTCGCGCAGTTCAGAAAAAGACGTGTTGCGATATTCGGGTCGATTCACGTCTGGTGACAGTGAGGCGGTTCGATTGGTAGGCCCCAGGGCGCCCATAACAAAACAATGCTTGCCCTGATCCGATTCTTTACGTGAATCAATCGCTTCGAGCGCGAGGGCAGCACCACGATTGTTTAATTCGTAAACCAGGTTCTGTGTGCCATAGTCGGCCTGCGCCGGAGCAGTTGAGGTAAAGGTATTGGTTTCAATTATTTCCGCGCCAGCATCGAGGAATTTATTGTGTATTCGCGTGACGATATCCGGCCGGGTCAGGCAGAGCAGATCATTGTTTCCCTTGAGCGGGGTAGGGTGACTGGCAAATCGTTCCCCCCGAAAATCATCTTCATCGAGGTTGCACGCCTGGATCATGGTTCCCATGGCCCCATCAGTGACCAGGATTCGCTTTTCCAGCATTACCCTGAGTTGATCGACTTTCCCAGGTGATTTCCACGGAAAATTGAGCATGGTTTACAGGAGCGGCGCTAGGCTGCTATGGCATGAAGGGAAATAACAGAAAAATTCGGCTGCCTTTTTTCGACCGCCGAAACAGCGCAATGGATGACTTCGAATCCGGTTTCAGTAGCCAGTTGCTCAAGTTCAACTGGTTTGAACCCGAGATTTTGATGGTCGTACGGTTCAACCGCTTTTCGATGCGAATGTTGTGACAAAGTGACAGCCAACAGGTGTCCGGATTGGCGTAACACCCTGCGGCATTCACTTAGAACCTGTCTCGGTCGTTCAGTGTAAGTAAGGGCATGCATCAGCAGAACCGTATCGAACCGGGCATCCTCAAAAGGAAGTTTGTGCATATCACCCTGTTCAAAACAGGCATCCGGAAATTTCGCAAGACGTTTGCTGCCTTCCTCCACCACGCGATTGCTGATGTCCAGGCAAACAATTGAGCGTGACTGGGGTGCAAGCAATTCGGCAAGTACTCCGTCACCGGAAGCCACATCCAGAACATCACCCAGGTCCAGAAGGTGAGTCAGGCCTCTTGCAGTGGCTTCCCAGGAGCGGCCCGGAGAATAATGGCGTTCCATGTCACCGGCAACAGAGTCAGCCCAACTTGTTCCCCTGCCCCGGGAATTTAGCACTTGTGGAATTCTGGCCCGGTCCTGTTCTGCAAGAGGATCATCGGTGTTCCGACGAAGCACGTTCCACAGCGCATCCAGGCCAGGGTCACCAGTGGAAGCGGCGATCTTGTAGTACACAAATACACCCTCGCGGCGATCACAGACCATTCCGGCCTCTTTTAGCCTGGCAAGATGCGTGGACACCCTGGGTTGGGCCAGTTGCGTGATGGCAGACAACTCTGCGACGCTGAGCTCTTCCCTGTCCAGTAACAACAACAGCCGCAACCGGGTTGCATCCCCGAGAAGGCGACAACGTTGAGTAGCCAGTTCCAGATCCAGTGTGTATGAAGCTTCCATATCTTTATATCGCGATTCAGAGATATAAAGACTATCGCTACTTGTACCTTGCCGTCAATCGAAGTTGAACATTGGAAAATAGCAGATTCACAGCCGTGACTGACTTATAATGCCGCTGGGTCTCCCAGCACATCATTAAACCTCGAAAGGAAGTTTCAATTGGACTTCAAATTAAGCGACGAACAGCAGATGATCCAGGCGGTAGCCCAGGATTTTGCACGTGAAGAAATCATTCCGGTGGCAGCTGAATTCGACAGAACCGGAAAATTCCCCAGCGACACCATTGCCAAGATGGGCGAATTGGGTCTGATGGGCATCCAGGTCCCCGAGGAATACGGGGGCGCGGGAATGGATCCTGTTTCCTATGCCCTGGCATTGATTGAAATCAGTGCGGCTGATGCCTCTCACGGCACCATCATGTCAGTCAACAACTCGCTTTATTGCCACGGTATTCTGACGCATGGCAGTGAAGAACAGAAACAGTCCTATGTAACGCCAGTCGCATCAGGAAAGGCCATTGGCGCTTACGGCCTGACCGAGCCGCAGTCCGGATCAGATGCTGCCAACATGCGAACTCGTGCGGTGTTGTCAGAAGATGGCAGTCACTATGTCATCAATGGCAAAAAATCGTGGATTACATCAGGGCCGGTTGCAGACTACATGGTTCTTTTTGCCATGACTGATCCGGAAAAGACGGCAAAAGGGGTCACCGCATTTGTGGTGGAATCTGATAAGGAAGGTTACATCCGGGGTAAAACAGAGCCCAAACTTGGAATCAGGGCATCGGCAACGTGCGAGATTGAGTTTGAAAACTACCACTGTCCTGTGGCCAATCGTCTTGGCGAGGAAGGGCAGGGGTTTAAAATCGCCATGGGCGTTCTGGATGCAGGCCGGATTGGAATTGCATCACAGGCCGTTGGCATCGCGCGTGCAGCTTATGAAGCTTCGCTCGAATATGTTCGGGAGCGCAAGGCATTTGGGCGCGCGATCGGTGAATTCCAGATGACACAGGCCAAAATCGCCGACATGAAGTCGCGAATCGATGCGGCGTGGCTCCTCACAATGAGGGCTGCGTGTGCCAAAAGGGACAAAGCTGGTTCGAGCAAGAGATATACGCTTGAAGGCAGTACCGCAAAGTTGTTCGCCTCTGAGACGGCAATGTGGGTGACGCATCAGGCACTGCAAATTCACGGCGGCATGGGTTACAGCAAGGAACTGCCGCTTGAACGCTATTTCCGTGACGCAAAAATCACAGAGATTTACGAAGGAACCAGCGAGATTCAACGCATGGTGATTTCAAGACTGGAGACCGGTCTACGTTGAACAAGAGTAATTCGTCATCACAACACCCCGTTCCAGGGGAAGCCGACCAGAAGCAACAGATTCTGGACCAGATCATTGAGTTGGCCGGTAGCCGGGCCAGCAAAAGAAAAGCAGCGTTTCTGAAGCGATTTATTCCTGCATTCTTCAGGCGAGTATCACTGGAAGACATGCAGAGTGAACCACTTATGGTTCTGGCCGGAATGGTCGCAAATCAGTTTGATTTCGCATTCAGGCGCAAATCGGGGGAGTTGCTGCTTCGTGTATTTAATCCGGCTGAAAAACGGGATGGCTGGGACTGCGAGCACACGGTCATTGAATTAGTGAACGATGACATGCCGTTTCTTGTGGACAGTGTCAATCTCGCGCTTTCCGAATTGGAAATTGCTGTGCACCTCATGATCCATCCTGTTATGCGTGTTCGGCGAGGGCCATCCGGTCAGTTGACGGAGGTATGTGAGAAAGGCGCCGATGTTGGCCATATGGAATCCCTGATGCAGATTCAGATCGGTCGACAGACCGATGAGAATGTTCTGACCAGGATTCATCACGAAATTGAAGTGGCAATGATGGATGTCCGGGTTGCAGTGGCCGACTGGAGAAAAATGCGTGCGCTGGCAGGCAATACGGTCGAGAAATTATCTGAGTGGGCGCCACGAATCGATGAAGAAGAACTGGAGGAAAGCCAGGATTTCCTGAAGTGGTTGGTCGACGATCACTTTACTTTCCTCGGTGCGCGTGATTACGAGGTCATCAGAAAAGGCAAGGGACACCAGCTGCGGGTTGTGGAGGGTAGTGGTCTTGGGATCCTTCGTGAGGATGGTTCGCAGGCCAGGTCGCGACCATTGAGTACCCTGGCTGAAGTGGTCAGATCGCGTCGGCATGGTCATCCATTGCTTGTCACCAAGACCAACGCACGCTCGCGCATACATCGTGTGGGCTACATGGATTACATTGGTGTTTTGAGATACGACAAAAAGGGATTCACCATTGGTGAACGTCGGTTCCTGGGATTGTTCACGTCCAATGCCTACAACCGCGGCATGATGCAGACTCCCCTGGTCAGGGACAAGGTCAAATCAGTCCTGAATCAGGCCCGGTTGGTCCACGGCAGTCATTCATGGAAGTCCATGGTTCACATCATGGAAACACTTCCCCGGGATGAATTGTTCCAGGCATCGGTGGATGAGTTGCTCGAGATTGGTCATGGTGTGCTTTATCTGCAGGAAAGATCTCGTGTCAGGTTGTTTATAAGGCGCGAACAATTTGGCAGGTTTTTCTCCTGCCTTGTCTACATCCCACGTGAGCGATTCAATACTGAGAATCGCAAAAAAATCCAGAAAATCCTGAAACGTGCGTTGAAAGGTGCACGGCTTGATTACGTCGTGCAGGTTTCAGAATCTGTCCTGGCAAGACTGCATGTCATCGTACGCCCCCGGGCAGGCACACAGGTCGAACCCAACGTCAAGATCCTTGAGCAAAAGATCGTCGATGCACTTCGCTCCTGGATGGATGAACTGACTGAAATCCTTGTCCAGAAGCATGGTGAGGAAACCGGTCAGGCCTGGGTTGGGAAGTTCGGGCCAGCCATTCCTGAGGCTTACAAGGAAGATGTCTCTCCTTGGGTTGCAGCATTTGATATCGAGAATGCTGCGCAACTCGGTAGCGAGCATGACCTGAAGATGAGCCTGTATCGGCCTCGCAGGCAGCGCGCTGGCATTTTGCGATTCAAAATATTTCATCGGAAAGATCCTGTACCACTGTCTGATGTCCTGCCAATGCTGGAAAACCTTGGTTTAAGGATCGTCAGTGAGCGACCTTACGAGTTCTCATGGGCAGAAGAAGACAGCCTCTGGATACAGGACTTTGACATGATGCCCGCAGTTGGCAGGGATATTAATGTGGAAGCAGTGCGCGATCGTTTCCAGGAGGCTTTTGAGCGAGTGCTCAGAGGCCAGACCGAAAGCGATGGCTTTAATCGTCTTATCCTTGCTGCCCGCCTGCATTGGCGGCAGGTCAAGATGATTCGCGCCTACTGCAAGTTCCTGCTTCAAACGCGTGTCACATTCTCCCAGAGCTACATGGAGGAGACACTTTCAAGGCATCCACTCATCGCCAGGCTGCTGGTCGACTTGTTTGAAGCACGCTTTGATCCCGCCCGTGGTTCAGAAACCGAGTTCCGGATCGAACAGGCCAGGAAGCGCGCACAGCAGGCATATTTGTCTCTAAATAAAGGTGAATGTGCGGCAGATGCAGTACTGCCCGAATTGCTGGACGAAGCCGTTGAGGCCCGTGGCGCAGACAGAGACAAACAGGTGGCAACACTGCGAGCGGCATTTATGCGAGCCCTGAATTCCGTGACCAGCCTGGATGAGGACCGGATTCTGCATCACTTTTACAACGCCATTTGGGAAACGCTTCGAACAAATTATTTTCAAGCGGCTGACGGTGATGGCAATCCTCATGAACACATTAGTTTCAAGTTCGACTCCGGGCGTATTGTGGATCTGCCACAACCCAGACCGTTTCGTGAGATCTGGGTCTTTTCCACGCGCTTTGAAGGTATACATCTTCGCTGCGGAAGAATTGCCCGTGGTGGTTTGCGCTGGTCAGATCGGCGTGAGGACTTCAGAACCGAAGTTCTGGGCCTGATGAAGGCGCAGAATGTCAAGAACACCATGATCGTACCGGTAGGTGCCAAGGGTGGTTTTGTCATCAAGAAGATGCCAGAGAATGCCGATCGCGATACTTTTATGAAGATCGGAATCAGTTGTTATAGTCAATTTATCAATGGTTTATTAGATATAACAGATAACCTGGATGAGAAAGAAATCCTTCCACCGCCAGAAGTTGTTCGTCATGATAATGATGATCCATACCTGGTGGTAGCTGCTGACAAGGGCACCGCAACGTTTTCAGACATCGCCAATGGTATCGCATTGGAAAGAGGGTTCTGGCTTGGTGACGCATTCGCCTCAGGTGGCTCTGTCGGTTATGACCACAAGGGCATGGGGATCACTGCAAAGGGCGCCTGGGAGGGTGTCAAGCGACATTTTCGTGAACTTGGCACTGATATTCAGAAAGAGCCCTTCACCGTGGTCGGAATTGGTGATATGAGCGGCGACGTATTCGGCAACGGCATGCTCCTGTCACCGCAGATCAGGTTGCAGGCCGCTTTTAACCATCTGCATATCTTCCTGGACCCGGACCCGGATCCTGCGAAGGGCTTTAAAGAACGTCAGAGACTTTTTGATCTGCCGCGCTCCAACTGGGCAGATTACAACCAGAAACTGATTTCAAAAGGCGGAGGAATCTTTTCGCGGCAGGACAAGGTCATTCCTCTCAGCGAAGAAGTCCGCGAGTGGCTGGGTCTTGAAGTTGAGCACCTGTCTCCTCCGGAATTGATTCGCGAACTTTTGAAGGCGCCGATTGACCTGCTCTGGAATGGTGGTATCGGCACTTACATCAAGGCATCGGCTGAAAGTCATTCCGATACCGGAGACCTGGTGAACTCGCCTTTACGTGTTGATGGCTGTGATTTGCGTTGCAAGGTGGTTGGTGAAGGTGGAAATCTTGGTGCCACACAGCTTGGCAGGATTGAGTTTGCGCGCAATGGCGGCAGTATCAATACTGATTTTATCGATAATTCTGCTGGTGTTGACTGCTCGGATCACGAGGTTAATATCAAAATTCTGCTCAACCTGCTGATGCGCGAGGGGAAGCTCAAGCCGTCTGCTCGCAAGCAGTTACTGGCTCGCATGACGGATGAAGTATCAGACCTGGTGTTGCGCAGCAATTATCTGCAAACCCAGGCGATTTCAATGATGGTGCGACTGACCGGAGCCAGGTTGGGTGCCAAGGAGCACTTCATCAGGGTTCTCGAGGATGAAGGATTGCTCGATCGTGACCTGGAAGCCCTGCCTGATGATGAGGAAATTGTCGCGCGCCGCAAACGGGGAGAAGGACTGACAAGGCCGGAGTTGTCGGTGTTGTTGTCATATAGCAAGATCAGGCTTTACCAGCAGCTTTTGGATTCCGAACTGCCCGAGGATGAGTATCTCGGGCGTGAGTTGGTCCGCTATTTCCCGCAACCGTTGCAAAAGAAATATTCTGATTCCATGCAGGGTCACCGGCTGCGCAGGGAAATTGTTGCAACGCAGGTCACCAATGGCCTGATTAATCGCATGGGTGCATCTTTCACCCTCAGAATGCATGAAGATACCGGCGCATCCGCGTCTGATGTTGCCAAGGCGTTCACGGTTGCAAGGGAAGTGTTTGATGCCCGTGAATACTGGAGTGTGATTGAAGCCCTGGACAACCAGGTGGATGCTGCATTGCAGACAACCGCTAACCTGGCGATGTGGAATTTGCTGCGACAGGCCACGCGCTGGCTGCTGAACCAGTCAAGAAAAGTCGGTGATATTGAAAAGAAGATCGAGAGACTGGCTCCTGGCATACAGGTCATGAGCAAGGCCATCGAGTCTTCCCTATCTGCAGAGGATGTCGTGCATCTTGAAGCCACCATGCAACCTTACGTCGAATCCGGTTTTTCCAGGAAACTGGCGATGCGAATCGCTTTGCTGCCGATGCTTTTTTCGGCACTCGATGTGGTTGAAACTGCTGCCCAGAGACGGACATCGCCAGAACGGGTGTCACTGATTTACTTTGGGCTCGGCGAGGTTTTGGAATTGAAGTGGCTGCGCTCAGAGGTCGAGGCGCTCAAAGTTGACGGTCAGTGGCATGCACATGCACGAGGTAATCTTCGAAGCGAACTGTTGAGTTACCACAACCGATTGGTTGGACGCGTTCTTGCATCCAATGGGCGATCAAAGGATCCTGTGGCAGCCTGGCTTGAGGCTAATGAAGAGTCGGTAAGAAGCGTCATGGACATGCTGCACGATATGCGCAATCAGCCGGCAATGGATTATGCAACGCTGGCTGTCGCTGTGCGCTCTCTCAGCAAGCTGATTGACAACACTGCATGAGTCCTGCACAAAAATCAGACCCCGCAATTCATTTCGTGGCAAGTCTTTCGGATCGTGCACAAAAGGCTCTTGCTGATCTTCAGGATTTGTACGGTCAGACCAACGTGGAATCAGCCAGCATCATTGTTGCGCTTGGTGGCGACGGATTTATGCTTAGGACATTACATCGACTGCTTTCAACGCAGCTGCCCGTTTACGGCATGAAACTTGGAGACGTCGGGTTTCTGATGAATCGTTATCGTGCCGAGGGCCTTTACGAGCGTATTTGCGAGGCGCAACTTGTTGAACTCAGTCCACTTAGAATGGTGACCAGGACCGAGGCAGGTCATGAAAGCCAGGCGCTCGCCATCAATGAAGTATCGTTATTGCGACAAACCAACCAGGCAGCGCATATCAGGATATCCGTGAATGATCACGTCAAGGTTGAAGAGCTGGTTTGCGACGGCGTACTGGTGTCCACTGCTGCCGGAAGCACTGCTTATAACCTGTCAGCACACGGACCGATTCTACCGCTGGGAACAGACGCGTTGGCATTGACACCAATTTCACCATTTCGCCCAAGACGCTGGAAAGGCGCGGTGCTGCCGAGCAGTGCCCGCATCCGTTTCGATATTCTTGATCACTACAAGCGACCCGTCAGTGCAACTGCAGACGCACACGAAGTACGAAATGTGACGTCAGTCGATGTGTCCCAGGCTCAGGATGAAGAACTCAAACTGATGTTCGACCCTGATCATAATCTCGAAGATCGAATACTGGATGAGCAGTTCCTGTAAGTTTCGTCGTCAACTGGCCAGGCCATCAAAATTCAATGAATGAAATAACATCCCCTGAAGGCGCTGGTGCGCCATCGTCGGCAGAATCAACCCCTTTGCTTCCCTGCCACATCATAATTGCCCACCCGGATAAGCCAAAATTCCTGGTCATCAGGCACAGTGGCGATCATTGGTCACCCCCGATGCTCAAGGTTCCGGTTGCAGGCTCGATCATGTACAAGCCTGCAATGATCAATCGAGGCATGATGAAGAAGTATGGCTTGAGGACGACTGTTCTGAGAATCGTCATGGAGGCCCAGAATTATGTCCTGATCGAACTGGAGCTTCATGCCAGTTCAAAAAGACAGATGCAGGCTGTCTGGGTGGGTCGTGAAGAATATGCCCAGTTCAAAAAACGCGGGGATGACGACACCGATCCTTTTGAGTTCTGGCTGCAGGAGAAAGAGGATGGCGAGGTATCTGATCTGCGAGCACCCTGGCAGAGATATGGCTGGTATCAAAGGGCTGATGAATGGTTGACGCAAAAGCTGGTTGAGCTTGGGATTCAGGAAAGGGGGTCAATACAGCAGTTCAAGGCAGGATGGCCAATGGCCTGTATTTTGCGCGTCTCAACGTCGCAGGGCCAGGTGTATCTGAAGAGCAGTTACAACAAAAAACCGGGAGAGGCGCGCCTGACTAATTTACTGGCCGGGAAGTGGCCTGAACATGTCCCCGCACCATTGGCGAGCGATGAAGCAAGCAACTGGATGGTGCTGCGGGATTTTAAACTCAGAAACGAAAACATACCGTCCTGGAATGATCTTCCTGAGTTTGCCAGGGTCCTTGGAAAAATCCAGGTCGGACTGATGGACGAGTTGGAAAACCTTAAGGAAATTGAATGTGGCAACATGAATCTCGATTTTCTGTGTAATACCGACGGGCGATCACAAGATCTGTTTGAGTCCTCAGTGGCGCTCTTGCAGGAAGGTCAGAACGCGCTGACTGATGATGACCTGGATTTATTCAGGTCTTCAGTCTTGGAAATACATGAATCATGCAGAGAACTGGAGTGTTTTGAAATTCCGGATAGTTTGTCACACCTTGATTTCAGGCCTGATAACCTGTTCGTTGAGGATGGCAGGTATTTTGTGATCGACTGGGCGGATGTGGCCATCACGCACCCATTCATGGCGCTTTGTCGAACCCTGGATTTTTTCGAACACTACATGAATGAAGATATGGCGCTTGATGGACATGATCATATTGACCAGGAAGTGGTGAACAGCATGAAGGATGCATACCTGGCTAACTTTGTCGGTTTTCAGCCCCACGAGAAACTCGAGGAAGCATTCAGGATCGCGTATTCCATATACCCCTTGTTTTATTTCTATTACGTTGCCGGGCAAATCAGGCTGATTGAGCCAGGGTCACCGCATTCAGACCTGTTGGTTCACCTTTTAAAGTCCCGGGCAAGAATCCTGATCAGATCGGGAACGGAATAGGATCAGCTGGTTTCTCATCATTTGAGAGATACCCTGTTAACCTGAGTACATGAAAACGGTGACGGACAAAACCAGCACTCCGACTGCGGCACCCGGGCGCCTGGTAATTGCGCTGTCTTCACAGGCGCTTTTTGACATGCGTCACAGCCACGAGGTTTTCGAAACACAGGGGCTGAAGGCCTATGCCGAATACCAGGTGGAACATGAGAATGAACTTCTGGAGCCAGGTGTGGCTTTTCCCCTTGCCAGGAAACTGTTGGCGCTTAACGAGGACGAGGTTGAGCACCCGGTGGTCGAGGTCATATTGCTGTCGCGAAACAGTGCTGACACCGGCCTGAGAATATTCAACAGCATTGAACATTATGACCTGAATATTGAGCGGGCAGCATTCACAAGTGGCGCAAGTCCCTGGCGCTATATGACGGCTTATAATGCCGACCTGTGGCTCTCTACCAACGGTGCGGACGTCGGCAGGGCGCTTAAATCGGGCTACGCGGCTGCGACTATTCTTCCCTGCGGGGCAAATCGCAACCAGGAGCCGGTTGAAGAGCGGGAACTGCGAATCGCATTTGATGGTGATGCGGTCATTTTTAGTGATGAGGCCGAGCGCGTCTACCAGGCCGGCGGGCTTGATGCTTTTGCCGACAGTGAACGTGCCGCGGCAAACCAGCCACTGTCAGGCGGGCCTTTCAAACGGGTCCTTGAGGCGCTTCACAAGATTCAGTCGGCGTATCCGCAGGAAAACAATCCCATCCGCACGGCCCTGGTCACTGCGCGCTCCGCGCCGGCTCACAAACGAGTGGTTCTGACGCTCAGGGAATGGGGTATTCGTATTGATGAAGCGCTTTTTCTTGGCGGACGTGCCAAGGGAGAGTTCCTGAAAGCGTTTGGTGCTGACATCTTTTTTGATGATCAGCAGGTTCATATCGAGTCTGCCAGCGCGCATGTCACGGCAGCGCATGTGCCGTTCGGTGTCGTCAACGAGTAAGCTGGGCACGCCGGTACCTCGGTTTGTCATTTTCTTCACCGGTTTTATTGAATAATCACCACGCTTGATCAACCCATAATAGGGTAGAATATCCCGCTGTTTTTCAGGCTTATATTGGTTTCGGAGTCGGTATGTCCCAGTTAAATCCACTCGATCTTTACGACATTAATTCCCTGCTCACAGAAGAAGAGCAAATGATTCGCGACAGCGTTGCGAGATTTGTGGATGAAAGGGCCATGCCCCTGATTGCAAAACACTTCGACGATGCGACATTTCCTTCCGAGTTGGTGCCTGAAATCGCAGAGTTGGGACTGCTGGGATCCAGCCTTGAAGGCTATGGATGCGCTGGTCTTAACGCGGTGTCATATGGCCTGATTTGCCAGGAACTGGAGCGATGTGACTCGGGACTGAGGAGTTTTGTATCGGTTCAGTCCAGTCTCGCCATGTATCCAATCTACGCATACGGCTCAGAGGAACAAAAACAACGCTGGTTGCCCGGCATGGCGGCAGGCGAAATCATTGGCTGCTTCGGCCTGACTGAGTCGCATGGAGGCTCTGATCCGGGCGCCATGAAAACACATGCAAAACGTGATGGTGATGACTGGATCATCAATGGTTCCAAGATGTGGATTACCAATGGTTCAGTTGCTGATATTGCGGTGGTCTGGGCGATGACCGAAGAGGGAATCATGGGCTTTGTGATTGAAAAGGACATGCCCGGATTCGATGCGCCGGAAATTCACTCCAAGATGTCATTACGGGCCTCGGTCACATCAGAATTGTATTTCGACAATGTCCGTGTTCCGGAGTCAAACCGTCTTCCTGAAGTCGTGGGACTGAAGGGTCCATTGGGCTGCCTGACACAGGCTCGTTACGGAATTACCTGGGGTCCAATCGGCTCTGCCGTCGCCTGTATGAAAGAGGTGATCGACTATACCGCGGATCGCAAGTTATTCGGCAGGCCGCTTGCTGCCAACCAGGCAGTGCAGATTCGTATTGCTGAAATGGCCCGAAAAATCACTTCCGCCCAGCTGCTTTCTCTGAGGCTGGGGCGCTTGAAAGATGAAGGCAAGATGGCGCATTCACAGGTCAGCCTGGCCAAGTGGAACAATGTCCGAATGGCACTCGATATTGCACGGGATTGTCGTGATCTGCTCGGTGGAAGTGGCATCACCACTGAATACCAGGCGATCAGGCATATGCTGAACCTGGAAAGCGTGATCACCTACGAGGGCACTGAAACTGTTCATCAACTGGTGATCGGGCGGGAACTCACCGGAATTAACGCTTTTTAATTTGGGAGTTCGTGGTTGTGCCGTTCATGGCATGGACGCATCGCGTATCGCGCGAAATTCATTGCCTTCATACCACTGGGGCCAGTTTTCGCTGTCAACAACGTCAAGTCCCACTTCGAACAACAGTGAAATATCTTCCATCATGCCTCGCGGGTCCCACTCATCACTGACTTCGTCAGCGGGTTGATGGTATTTGATCGCATAATATTCCCTGCTTTTTTCCAGCCCGTATTCTTCTCCAAGTTTACGGTTATCCACGCCGGACTTTATGTAAAGCATGGGAACCCCTTTCTTCGCAAAAGCGAAGTGATCTGAGCGATAGTAGCTGCCGCGTTCAGGATTTGGTTCAGGTTTAACCTCGCGTTCCTGGGCCCTGGCGGCATACCTGAGGATGTCTTCCAGTTCGGATGAGCCGAAACCGACCACGGTGACATCCCTGGCACGCCCATACTGCAGCATTGCGTCCATGTTGACGCCAGCGACTGTCTTGTTCATCGGGAACACGGGATTCGCTGCATACCACTCAGAACCCAGCTTGCCGGATTCCTCTGCGGTTACAGCAAGGAATGCAACGCTTCGAAGGGACCCTGTCGGTAGCGCCGTAAAGGCATGGGCAAGTTCAATCAGGGCAGATACTCCCGTGGCGTTGTCTACCGCGCCGTTGTAGATCACATCCTCACTGGGGTCGTCTGATTCCCTGGTGCCAATGTGATCCCAGTGCGCCATATAAATGAAAGCTTCATCCGGAGATTCAGTGCCAGCTAAAAGTCCGCCAACGTTGTATGACTCGCCACGTTTGATGTCGTTTTCAACGCTGGCGTTCAACGTGAATCCAATTGGAACGGGCTCAAACTCGGGACTAAGGGCGCGTTTTTTCAGTTCTTCAAGATCCAGCCCGGATTCAGAAAGAAGTGCAGTTGCCTGATCCAGTTGAATCCACGAGCCCAATAGGACGGTGGGTGGGGCAGAGTCGGTTTGGGGCAAAGCAAAATCAGTGCCGCTCCAGCTGTTTCGGACCGTGTCCCAGCCATATGATGCAGGTGCAGTTTCGTGAACCAAGATCACAGCAGAAGCCCCTTGCCTGGCTGCTTCTTCGAGTTTGTAAGTCCAGCGGCCGTAGTAGGTCATGGCTTTTCCCCTGAATACAGACTCGTTCTCGAGGGTGAATCCGGGGTCGTTGACCAGGACAAGCGCCGTCTTGCCCGTCATGTCGATGCCCTTGTAATCATTCCAGTCATATTCAGGTGCGACAACGCCGTAACCCGCAAATACAATTTCGCTGTCACTGACGGATACCCTGGGCTCAACCCGCTGGGTCCAGGCGACAAATTCATCTGCATAGACCAGTGATTTGCTGTTCGGGCCCCTTGTGAATGACATGCTTGCCGTTTCTGAATTGACGGTCATCGATATCAGGGGAACCGGCTGCAGAAAACTGTCACCGAACAGGGGTTCCAGTCCGGCCTCACGAAACTTCTTTTCAAGAAAATCCAGGGTGAGTTTCTCACCTTCTGTCATTGGCGCGCGGCCGCCAAATTCATCAGAAGACAGTATGCTGACATTCTCGAGAAACCTGTTCGCCCTGAGGTTTTTATTGAGTTGCTTTGTTTCACTGACGGATGCTATCTCAGCGACCACAAGAGCGGGAAACAAGCAGATAAAAGACATCAATATTAGTTTGTAAGGCATTGAAATATATTTCCTAATTGAAATTCACAATCCGAGGTTCGGGCTCAAGCGTGATATCAAACTCAGTTCTGACCGTTTCCCTGATGGTTTGGGCCAGTTCCAGGAGCTCCTTTCCTGTTCCACCACCATGATTGACCAGAACGAGTGCATGTTGATCTGAAACCCCAACCGCGCCGGTCCGAAAGCCTTTGAATCCGCAATGCTCGATCATCCATGCAGCGGATAACTTTACCTGCATGTTTTCGCCGGGCCAGACTGGGATTTCAGGATATTGATCTTTCAGAGGAACTGATTGGGTCTGCGAGATCAGAGGGTTCTTGAAGAAACTGCCGGCATTTCCGATCATGGCAGGCGACGGGAGCTTTCGCTGTCTTATTCGGATCACTGCATCAAATACTGCCCTTTGATTTACAGGGCCGATCGCAGACTGACGAATTTCCTGCTCAAGTGCAGGGTAAGAAACCTGCGGACAAAATTCACGATTCAGTCTTAACCCCAGGGAAGTGATCAGGTAACGATCCGGATACTTCGATTTGAAAAGGCTGTCGCGGTAAGTGAACAGGCATTCTTCTGCAGAAAATACCTGCCATCGCTGCTTGTGAAGATCCCATGTCGTGACTGAATCCACGACTGATTCGAGTTCAACTCCATAAGCTCCGATGTTCTGAATGGGCGCGGAACCGACGCACCCGGGAATCAATGCGAGGTTTTCCACACCACAAAACCCCTGGTCAACAGTCCAGCCGACAAAATCATGCCAGTCCTCTCCGCCACCAACCTCGACAACAACGTGCTTTTCGTGTTCCCGGATGATGTGATGGCCCGGAATTCTGTTCAGATAAACCGTTCCCGGAATATCAGACACCAGTAATACATTGCTGCCGCCGCCAAGGATCAGGTCCCGGGAGGGGTCATGCAATGGCAACGCCAATACATCTTCTTCAGATTCAATATCGATTCTCAGGTTCGCTTTCGCCTCGACACCAAAGGTATTCAGTTCTCCAAGAGAGGGGGATTCTGAAATTTTCATTGTTGGCGATGATGCCGAATGGCTTCGACACAATCAGTTATCAGCGATGGTCCCTTGTAGATCAAGCCGGTGTAAAACTGGACAAGATCAGCGCCATGGGTCGTTTTGTCTGCGGCGTCCTGACCACGGGTAATGCCACCCAGGCCAATCAAGGCAATGTGATCTGGCAATGCAGCTTTGAACTTGCCCAGGACACTGTCCGCCAGCGGTTTTAGTGGCGCACCGGACAAGCCCCCATCTTCTGAGGCATATTGATGGTCTTCAACGCCTGTGCGGGAAATCGTTGTATTGCCGGTTATCACCCCATCAATCCCGCTTTCGGAAATCGACCTGGCCATGACCTTGATTTCTTCATCACTGAGATCAGGCGCCACCTTGATGACCAATGGAGCCTGACGGGAGTGTTCCTCAGCCAGACGGTTTCTGGCTTCAACCAGGGCGAAGAGCAGGGCATCAAGGTATGTCTCACCCTGTAGTTCGCGAAGGCCCGGAGTATTGGGGGAAGAGATGTTTACAGTGATGTAGTCGGCGTACGAATAGACACATTGCATGCAGTGAATGTAATCATCAGCTGCAGATTCGACAGGCGTATCCTTGTTTTTGCCAACATTGACGCCCAGAACGCCTTCATATCCGCTGCGCTCCAGTTGCCGCACCGTGTGGTCTACGCCTTTGCTGTTAAATCCCAGGCGATTGATGACCGCTGTTTCGTCAGGCAGGCGGAATATCCGTGGTTTGGGGTTGCCGGATTGCGGGCGTGGCAGCACTGATCCAATTTCTATGAAACCAAAGCCGAGTCGACCCAGGGCATCGATGTAGTCTCCATCCTTGTCCAGGCCTGCGGCAAGACCCACGGGGTTATTGAATTCGAGGCCCATGCATTCAGTTGGCAGGCTCGTATTCTTGCACAGGAGCGCAGTCGCTCCTGTTGCCGAAGCCAGTTTGAGACTTTCAAGTGCCAGGTGCTGCGCCAATTCCGGCTCGGCAACAAACAGGGCTTTCTGTGCCAGCCGGTACAGCATCCTGTCTTCAGTCCGTGTTTACGGAAATTATCAAAGGTCGAACTTGATTCCCTGGGCCAGGGGCAACTCCCTTCCCCAGTTAATGGTGTTTGTTTGTCGACGCATATAGGCTTTCCATGCATCAGAACCGGATTCCCGACCACCACCAGTGTCTTTTTCACCTCCAAAAGCGCCGCCAATCTCTGCCCCGGAGGTTCCGATGTTGACGTTGGCTATACCGCAATCCGAACCTGCAGCCGAAAGAAAGCGTTCAGCACTTCTCAGGTCATTGGTGAATATTGCCGAACTCAGACCCTGAGCCACGTTGTTGTGCATCTGCATGGCGTCGTCAAGATCTGAAAAAGTAATCACGTAAAGGATGGGCGCAAAAGTTTCTTCCTGGACGATCTTCCAGTCGTTACTTGCCTCGATAATGGTGGGCTCCACAAAAAAGCCGGGTCGATCAATCCTGTTTCCACCCGTCAGCACTTCGCCGCCCTCACCGCGGGCAGATTCAACCGCATCAAGGAATTGCTGCACCGCGCGTTCACCAGTCAGTGGCCCCATCAGGGTATCCGGATCCAGCGGATCGCCGATGCGAACCTGCTGATAGGCTTTGACAAGTGCTTCCTTGACGGAGCTTGCGATTGATTCGTGAACAAACAGCCTTCGCGTTGAAGTGCAGCGTTGGCCGGCTGTGCCGACTGCGCCGAATACGATCGCTGGTATCGCCATTTTCATATCAGCTGTCTGATCGAGAATGATCGCGTTGTTGCCCCCGAGTTCAAGAATGCTGCGACCCATTCGGGCAGCGACTCTCTCGCCTACTTCCCGACCCACTGCTGTCGAACCTGTAAAGGACATCAGCTTGACGCGATGATCGCCAACAAATCTTTTTGCGAGTTCATTGCCGGTTTCGGTGAAGCTCAGGAAAATTGGAGGGAAGCCACCTTCCTTCAAGGCCTGGTTGCATATGTTTTGAACCGCAACACAGCAAAGAGCACCTTGTTCGGAGGGTTTCCAGACCGTCGCATTTCCGCAAATGGCGGAGAGAAATGCATTCCATGCCCACACGGCGACAGGAAAATTGAATGCTGAAATAACACCCACGACGCCATAGGGGTGCCACTGTTCATACATCCGATGCTGAGGACGTTCTGAGTGCATGGTCAGGCCATAGAGCATCCTGGCCTGACCCACGGCAAAATCACCGATATCAATCATCTCCTGGACTTCACCATCGCCCTCGGCCTTGATCTTGCCCATTTCCAGGCTCACCAGGCTGCCGAGCGCGTCCTTGTGTTTGCGCAGGGCCTCGGTACAGATACGAACTGCCTCGCCGCGCATCGGTGCGGGTACGTTGCGCCACGATGAAAAGACTTTTTCGGCCGATTCGATCACTTTTTCATAATCGGATTGTGATGCGCTGTTTACCCGGGCAATGATTTCCCCGGTGGACGGATTGGTGGCTTCAATGACACCGGCATCCGTTGTATCGGACCATTCGTCCAGCCCAAAACAGGCACCGGAGTTGACAGGCTGGATTCCCAGGGAGCGAAGAAAATTTTGTGAGGCGTTGTTTGAATCATTCATCCCTCCATTATCGCACTCTAGTTGTTGCGTTGCACCATTCAGACCGGCCCCGATTATAAAAAAACCGGTTTTTAGTGAATCAGATTGGAACTCCGTAGTGCTAGCCCTGTCATACCGCACAGCAGCACTGAAATCGGAATTTAAAAGCCCGCTTTTCAGCACGCAGTTTAACTGGGCAGCCCACCAACGGTGGCGTGATATGCTCACTGGAGGGAGCCGGCACATGACGGCAGTAAGCATCAGAAAACTGGACCCGGAAGATATGCGGATCACAAAACCGCGAAAGTCCTCTGTTGAAACGGTCCAAGAAGGAGTGAAAGGGCGTGCCCCAATGAGTGAAGCCCAGGTTGACCAGCTTCTGGTCGAGCGGGTTCAAAAAGGCGACAAGACTGCCTTCGACCTGCTGATTAACAAATATCAGCACAGGATCATCAGCCTGGTGTCACGTTATGTCGGCGACCAGGCCGAGGCCATGGATGTTGCGCAGGAGGCTTTTATCAAGGCCTATCGTGCGATTGGTAAGTTCCGAGGCGACAGCGCGTTCTACACATGGTTGTACCGGATTGCGATCAACACGGCCAAGAACTGGCTGGTTGCCAGGAAGCGGCGTCCGCCAGCTTCGGATATCGATGCAGCAGATGCAGAGCAGTACGACATGGAAAGCCGCCTCAAGGATCGCGGAACACCCGAAAACGAAATGATGCGGGACGAAATCAAGGAAACCGTTTTTAACACGATTTCCCAGCTTCCTGACGATCTCAGAACCGCCATCATGCTTCGTGAAATCGAAGGCATGAGTTACGACGACATTGCGACCACCATGGAATGCCCAATCGGTACGGTCAGGTCGCGAATCTTCCGGGCAAGAGAAGCAATTGACGAAAAACTTCGACCATTAATCGATGGCGACTAAAACAGGCACAGGTAAACAGGCACTAAAATGAACAAGGATTCGAAAGAACATATTTCGCAGTTGATGGACGGTGAAATCGGTGGGGATACCGGCCGGTTTGTATTGCGTCAACTCGAAGCAAGCGGCGAACTCCGGGATACGTGGGCGCGCTATCATCTCATCAGGGATTGTATGCGCTACCAGGACAGGGGATTGGCTGGTGGTGAGCTATCTGATCGCGTCAGGAGCTCCATCGACCAACCCGCGACACCTGCAGAGATTGGAAGCACAGGTACTCGAGTTGGGGCACGTTGGTTGAGACCTGTTGCTGGCCTCGCAATTGCGGCTTCAGTCGCACTGATGGCAGTGGTTGCGGTTACTCCAAACCTTGAGAACGATTCAGGATTTGGCACGGAGCAGATATCAGCGGCTTCCGCTCAACCATTCGCCAGTCCTAATATTCTGTCAGGCGGACCGGAAACGCGACCCGTGAATCTGAATGGTGGCGCAAAACCGGCATCTCCGAAGATGAACTCCTACCTGTTGCGGCATTATCAGGTAGCAGGTTCTTCGGCCGGCAATGGTTTTATATCGTTTGTGCCCATCGTGACTTCCAAGTCTGCGATGCAGAATGATGAGGCAGCAGAGTCAATTCAATCACAATCCGAGATCGAGTCTGATCCTGACCGGCCGTGATCCCGGCCAAGACAAAAGAACGCATTTCCAGCAGGCAGTTTCACTGCCTGTTGTTCTTTGTTGGTTTCTCGATTCAGCTTTTTGCCGATGATTCGGATTTTCCGGAAGCTGTAAAACACCTGAACCAGATGTCGCTTGCGATGAGTCAGATGACTTACCAGGGGACGTTTGTTTACGTGCAGGGCTCGCTGGTTGAAACCATGCGGATCACACATGTGGTGGATGAGAACGGAATACACGAACGTCTGGTCGCACAAACCGGGCGGCAAAGAGAGCTTCGCCGAGATGCCGAAGGTGTTCGGTGGATTGCCAGAGATCAACAGGCAGTGGTGAGCGACCCCTCGGTCAATCGTGGTTTTTTTCCTGTCGTCACTTCTGATGCAATAGAGAATGCTGCAGATTTCTACACCATCAGTCTTGGTGGGCTGGAGCCGTTGGCCGGAAGACTGGGACGCAAACTGAGCATCATTCCATTGGACAAGTACCGATATGGGTACTCACTCTGGCTGGAAGAACCCTCCGGTTTTTTACTCAAGTGGGAATTGTTCCAGGACAGTGCCAGGCCACTGGCCCGGCTGATGTTTACTGATATCCGAATCGGAAACGAAGTCGATCGCAGTGAGCTTCTAAGTAACGATTCGATGGACGGATTTCAGACACAGGCGTCCGATCTTCCGCAAAAGCCGACAATAACCCAGTCGAAACCCCGGTGGATCCCGGAAAAACCACCCCCCGGATTCAGGCTTACAAGCCATCGTCGGGAGGACAGTCAGTCCGCGGTTATGTTTCAGCACCTGGTATATAGCGATGGAATAGCGACTGTTTCTGTTTATGTCGAGCCTTTTTCTGAAACTGATGGCTCTGGCACGGGTGCCAGCAGCCTGGGAACCACCAATGCGCATTCGCGACTGCTTGATGATTACCTGATCACAGTCATGGGAGATGTCCCTGCTGCGACAGTCAGGGAAATGGCGATGTCGGTGACTAAACAATCCCCTTGAAACGCAAAGCAGCAACCCCATGATTTCACAACAGGGCAGGATCACGTCTGTTGACCAGCAGGAAGTCACTGTTGAAATCGGCGGAGTGAGTGGCTGCCCTGCATGTGATTCCGGAAAAGGTTGCGGTGCCGGAATTTTTGGACGCTTGTTACGAAATCGCCAGGCAGCAATCCAGCTTCCCAACACAATCGATGCTGTACCTGGTCAAGCGGTCAAATTGGGAATTTCCGAGCAGTATTTTCTGCGGCTGGTGTTTCGAATGTATGCACTGCCGCTGTTGGCGGGTCTGATTGGAGCGAGCGTCGGGTTTTCCCTGGCATCGAGTGGCAATCACCAGGGGCTGGCGCTTGATGTCTGGACTTTGGTGGCCGGAATTGTCGCAGCTGGGCTTGTCATGATTTGGACTCGCAAAACATTGCGGGAATTTCCCGGACAGACAGCGGTCCATCTTTTAATGAACGATGACACAGACAAGGCAATTCAATGTGTCACGCTGAGTGAAACAAGACAGGACACTCGATAAGAGAGTGACTGCAAGGCGGAATTGGAGAAAGTAAAAGTGTTTAAGAAACTGATTTCATCAACATTGCTGGTGCTGTTTATTGCATCGGCTCAAACAGGCAGCGCTGCTGTCACGGGCCTTCCTGACTTTACAGGCCTGGTGCGGGAAGCGGGGCCTGCAGTGGTCAATATCCAGGTGACTCAGTTCGGGGACAGGGTCCGGGCAGGTGAACGTGATGCTGCTCCTGATGATTCCTCACCATACTCGCAGGAAGAACTGCCAGAATTGTTCAGACGCTTCTTTGGGCAACCAAACACTCCTGACCTTAACGAACCCGATCGATTTGGCGCTGGCTCTGGTTTCATTATCGAATCTGACGGATACATCATTACCAATCACCACGTCATCGATGGAGCAGACGAAATCATTGTCAGCCTGGAAGATCGTCGTGAATTTATCGCGGAGTTGGTGGGTTCTGACCCGCAAAGTGACATCGCCCTGCTTAAGATTGATGAGGAAGGACTGCCTTTTCTCAGGCTTGGCGATTCGAATAACCTACAGACCGGTGAATGGGTTGCAGCCATCGGATCACCGTTCGGATTTGAACAGACTGTGACCGCTGGCATCGTCAGTGCCAAAGGGCGCAGCAATAATTCACAACAGTATGTTCCGTTTATCCAGACGGACGTGGCCATCAATCGCGGCAACTCCGGCGGGCCACTACTGAATATGGATGGAGAGGTTGTTGGAATCAATTCCTGGATACTCAGCGGCAGCGGTGGATACATGGGGCTCTCGTTCTCCATTCCGATTGAGACCGCAGCCAACAGCATCCAACAGTTGCGCACCACGGGCAAAGTCACGCGTGGCTTGCTTGGCGTCGTGGTGGCTGAAGTCAGTCGTGAGTATGCCGAGGCCATGAACCTGGACCGCTCCGTTGGCGCGCTTGTGACAGACCTCAACCGGGGAGGCGCCGCTGATCGTGCCGGAATCGAGCCAGGCGACGTCATACTCCGATTCAACGACAGGCCCATCAATGAATGGAGCGATCTCCCGCCATTGGTTGGTGCCAATCCTCCCGGAACAGAGGTGGATGTTGTGGTGGCCAGGAATGGTGACGAACGGGTTTTTGAAGTCACGCTGGATGCGCTTGAATCTGACAACGAAGGCAATTTGCAGACCTCGACCGCTGAGGAAACCCAAAGCAATGCGTTGGGAATTGCTGTACAACCGGTTCCTGCCGACAGAATGGAAGAATTTGAAGGCGTCGATGGTGGCGTGATTGTCGTTGATGTGGAAAGCGATGAGGCATACCGGGCTGGCCTCAGGCGCGGTGATGTGCTGCTCGCCATCAACAATCAGTCAATTGAAGGTGTTGAAGATTTTGAGGACGTGGTTGAGTCACTGCCGGATGATAAGGCAGTTGCACTGCGAATCATGCGGAACGGTAATTCAAACTTCATCGCATTTACGCCCGAAATTTCCGAGGATTCTGACTAGTCTCCTTATCGAGCCAGAAACATAGAATTCTGAACCACGGTTCGTGATTCAGATATAATCGCTAAAGGCCATCCGCTCTTCGTTTGACGGATGGCCTTTTTGCTGACCGTGGTAACGGAATCCAGATGGACCAGAGTCATATCCGAAATTTCTCGATCATTGCCCATGTCGACCATGGCAAGTCGACCCTGGCCGATCGTTTTATTCAGACCTGCGGGGCCTTGAGCGAACGCGAAATGTCCGAGCAGGTACTGGATTCCATGGATATTGAGCGTGAACGGGGAATCACGATCAAGGCGCAAAGTGTGACTCTGCGTTACACCGCGAAAAATGGCGAGGAATATCAGCTGAACTTCATTGATACGCCTGGCCATGTGGATTTTTCTTACGAGGTTTCACGTTCGCTCGCAGCGTGCGAGGGTGCTTTATTGGTGGTCGATGCGGCACAGGGCGTCGAAGCACAGAGTGTCGCCAATTGTTATACCGCCGTTGAGCTGGGTCTCGAAGTGATACCAGTGCTTAACAAGATCGACCTGCAGTCAGCTGAACCTGAAAGGGTAAAAGGCGAAATCGAGGATATCATCGGGATCGAGGCTCAGGATGCGCTGGAAGTCAGTGCAAAGACGGGGCAGGGCATTGATGAAATTCTTGAGTCGCTGGTGGAAAAAATTCCACCACCGGTTGGTCGCAGGGATGCACCTTTAAAAGCCCTGATTATTGATTCCTGGTTTGACAATTACCTGGGTGTGGTTTCATTGATTCGGGTGGTTGATGGAACAGTAAAAAAACAGGACAAGATCAAGCTGATGTCGCTCTCAGAACATCAACAGGTTGAACAGGTTGGCGTGTTCACGCCCAAGCAGGAAAAACGTGATCTTCTTGCGCCCGGGGAGGTTGGCTACCTGGTGGCTGGCATCAAGGATGTCCATGGCGCCCCGGTCGGAGACACGATCACTGCGGCAAAAGATGGTGCGAAAGAGCCACTGGCCGGTTTTAAGAAAATGCAGCCGCGCGTGTTTGCAGGCCTTTTCCCATCAAACGCCGACGACTACCCCGACCTCAGGGAAGCGCTCGATCGTCTGCAGTTGAATGATGCGGCACTTCATTTCGAGCCCGAAACATCACAGGCGCTGGGATTCGGATTCAGATGTGGTTTTCTTGGCTTGTTGCACATGGAGATCGTGCAGGAGAGACTGGAGCGGGAATACGACATCGACCTGGTCACCACCGCCCCTACAGTTATTTACGAAGTGCTTGTGACCGATGGCAGTATTGTCAGTCTTGAAAACCCCGCTAAGCTTCCACCAGAGAATGAAATTGCAGAAGTGCGCGAGCCAATTATCCAGGCCAATATCCTGGTGCCACAGGATTATGTTGGTTCAGTGATTGGTCTTTGCGAAGAAAAGAGAGGCAGGCAGAAAGGGCTGCACTACCTGGGCAACCAGGTATCAATCCAGTACGAATTGCCACTCTCGGAAGTGGTCCTGGATTTCTTTGATCGATTAAAATCCGTGAGCCGTGGGTATGCTTCATTCGATTATCATTTCCTGCGTTATGAAGCAGGGCCGTTTGTCAGGTTGGATATCCTGATCAATGGTGAACGTGTTGATGCGTTGTCATTGATTATTCATCGTGAAGATGTACAGAGAAAAGGCCGGGATATGGCCGTCAAGATGAAAGAACTGATTCCTCGCCAGATGTTCGATATTGCAATTCAGGCTGCGATCGGATCACATGTGATATCCCGGACGACGGTCAAGGCGCTGCGCAAGAATGTTACCGCCAAGTGTTATGGGGGCGACATTACCCGAAAACGCAAGCTGCTGGAGAAACAGAAAGCCGGTAAGAAAAGAATGAAACAGGTTGGGCGGGTTGAGATACCCCAGGAAGCCTTCTTAGCTGTTTTGCAGAATGAGACAAAAAGATAAATGGAATACCTTGCTCCCAATTTTACGCTCCTGCTGGTCGTACTGACCCTCCTGTCAGGACTGATCTGGTTAATTGATACGCTCTTTTTCAAAAAGAAAAGGATGGACCGTGCAGTTCAGTCTGGTACCGGTGAAGTTGGCAGAGAGCCGGTTGCAGTGGAGTATTCACGTTCATTATTCCCCGTTCTGCTGGTGGTATTGCTTTTTCGCTCTTTTTTGTTTGAACCATTCAAGATTCCTTCCGGATCGATGATTCCAACCTTGCTGGTGGGAGACTTCATCCTGGTAAACAAGTATGCCTATGGTTTGAAACTGCCCGTGTTTCACAAGAAGTTCGTATCCATTGGAGAGCCGGAAAGGGGTGATGTTATTGTCTTCAGGAAACCCGGCGAAGAGAATGTCAGTTTTATCAAGCGCCTTGTGGGTCTTCCGGGAGACACGATCAGTTACCGTGACAAAAAGCTGTACATCAATGGGGAGCTGGTACCTTCCGAGGAAGCAGGGCGCTATACAAGCCAGGATGTGAAGTGTGCAACCCCCAGGCGTGACGCGGTTCGTTACATTGAGACGCTTGGCGATTCGACGCATGAAATCCTTCTGCATGAGTCATCCGGAAGCCGGAATGGACAATGGGTTGTGCCGGAGGGGCAGTATTTTGCGATGGGGGACAACCGCGACCGAAGCAATGACAGTCGTGAATGGGGCTTTGTTCCTGAAGAGAACATGATGGGAAGAGCCGTGGGAATCTGGCTCAACTTTGATATGAACAAGGGGTGCGGTGATATGTCCCGTGTCGGCGAAGGAATCCAATAATTGGCCTAAAAAGGCTATAGTATGGGTCTGAACTTGAAAGGGAATCAGGTAACCGATGATGAAGATGCGCAAACAGAAAGGGCTTACGCTAATAGGGTTCGGCATTGTTCTGGTATTCGTTGTGTTTTTCGCCTATGTGGGAATGCGACTGGTGCCGTTGTATCTTGAATATCATGCCGTGGTGGGGGCAATGGAGCGTTTACAGGAGGATCCGGGTGCCGCAAAGCTCCCCGCCAATCGTATCCGGGAGCGCATCATGCGAAGCCTTTATGTCAGTTATGCGTCTGACAACATTCAGCGCCATCACATAAAAATCAAACGCCAGGGGGGCATCCAGGTCAATGTGGCCTATGAAGTCCGTAAGCCCATGGTCGGTAATGTTGATGTCGTGGTGCATTTCGATAAAACAGTTGTCCTGAGGCAATGACCCATCAAATTCCCGGGATCAATTACCAATTTTCAGATCCCGGGTTGCTTGAAAAAGCGCTGACACACAGAAGTGTCGGTTCTGGTAATTACGAACGACTTGAATTTCTTGGCGACAGCGTGCTTGATCTGGTCATCGCTGAGCGACTGATTGTTCTACATCCAAAGGCAACTGAAGGCGATCTCAGCCGAATGAGGTCCCGCCTTGTCAGGGCCGATTCGCTCCGCAAGGTCGCGTCTTCCCTGGACCTGGGAAAACACCTGAGACTGGGTATTGGTGAACGCAAATCCGGGGGCAGGAGACGTGCGTCAATCCTGGGAGACGCACTGGAAGCCGTGATCGGTGCGATATATATGGACGGAGGCTACCGGGCTTGCCAGTCCGTGATCCTTGAAATATTTCAGCCCAGTATCGAAGACCTTCCGGATGCTGAAAGCCTGAAAGATCCCAAAACACGACTGCAGGAATATCTGCAGGGTCGTGGTAGACCGTTGCCCCGTTATGAACTGCAGGAAGAACGTGGCGCTGATCATGACAAGGAATTCAGTGTCCGATGTTCGCTCAGAGATACAGAACAGCACGCGATAGCCACGGGAACCAGCCGACGAAAAGCAGAGCAGGCTGCGGCACAATACCTTTATGAGCAGTTGGTCAATGACTGAGAGCAAAATGCGAAGTGGTTACGTGGCGCTGGTTGGGCGTCCGAATGTCGGCAAATCCACATTGATGAACCGGGTTCTGGGTCAGAAACTCAGCATTGTGACTGCCAAGCCACAGACGACACGTCAGCGGATCAGTGGCATCAAGACCGACGAAAAAGGGCAGGTTGTCTATGTCGATACGCCCGGAATTCATCGGGTCGACAAAAAAGCACTGAATCGTTTCATGAATCGAATTGCCCGTGCCTCGTTTCTGGATGTCGACCTTGTGTTATTTCTGGTGGAAGCCGGCCGATGGACAGATGAAGACGAAGCAGTGGCAAAAAGTCTGCGGAATATTGACGTGCCGGTTTGCCTGGTGGTGAACAAGATTGACGCCCTGGCAGACAAGTCAGAGTTGCTCGGATTTGTCGAAAAACATGTTGATGGAAATAAATTTGAGGAAGTATTCCTGGTCTCTGCCCTGAAGGGCAATGGCGTTGACAGCCTTGAGAACGCCATTTCCCAAAAGCTGCCATTTTCCAGGCCGCTTTATGATGAAGATCAACTGACTGATCGCAGTGAACGCTTCCTTGCCGCTGAATTTATTCGCGAGCAACTGATGCAAAGGTTACATAAGGAGATTCCTTATGCCCTTACGGTTGAAATCGAATCTTTTGAGCGTACGAAAAAGCTCCTGAGGATCGGTGCTGTCATCTGGGTGGAGCGGGAAAGCCAGAAAGGAATTGTCATCGGCAAGGGCGGTGAGGCCCTCAAACAGGCTTCCAGCCGTGCACGGCTGGCACTTGAAAAATTTTTTGGCGAGAAAGTGTTCCTCGAAACATGGGTCAGGGTCAGCAAGAACTGGTCGAATGACGATCGTTTACTCAAGAAGCTGGGCTACGACGACCTGGTCTGAGTCGGCTTCAAGCGATGCGTGTACTTCAGGAACCCGGATTCGTCCTCCATACCCGACCCTTCAGGGAAACCAGTCTTTTGCTTGAAATGCTGTCACGCGAGCACGGGCGGGTAGGGCTGGTTGCAAGAGGCGCGAAATCAGCCCGCTCACGCTGGAGGCATGTGCTGCAACCTTTCAGGCCCCTTTTGGTTGGCTGGAATCAGCGAGGGGAGCTTGGAACGCTGACGGGAGCTGAGGAAGCCGCAACCATTCCGCCGCTCCGTGGTGAATCCCTGATGTGTGGTTTGTATGCAAATGAACTGCTGGTTCGCTTTTTGCACCGTTCGGATCCTCATCCTGAAGTTTTTGATCTTTATCGGAACCTGGTAACAGCGCTGGCGTCAGAAGAACAAATACAACCTGTTTTACGGGTGTTTGAGCGGGATTTGCTCCAGTCCGTCGGGTTGGGATTGCAACTGGAATGGGAGCAGGGGGGGCGACGCCCAATCGACGAGACTGCGTGGTACGAATATTTGCCCGATGGCGGCCCGATCAGGCGAAACGAAGAGGACAGAAGCCGAACCAGGCTTATCTCGGGTAAAGCCCTGCTTGCGCTGGGCACTGGCCAGATTGGTGAAGATCAACAACGTGAACTGAAGATGCTGATGCGCAGGTTAATTCGTTATCATCTGGGCGACAAACCACTGGCATCGCACGAACTGTTTCGTTAGGAAAAGATTATGGCTGTTCTACTTGGTGTAAACGTGGATCACGTGGCGACTGTGCGGCAGGCGCGGGGTACAAATTACCCCTCGGTTGTTGAGGCGGCGGCGTTGGCGGAAGATTCCGGTGCTGATTCAATCACGGTACATCTCAGGGAAGATCGTCGTCACATTCAGGACAGCGATGTGACCCAGCTGTGCGCCAACAGCAGAACCCGCGTCAACCTGGAAATGGCGGTAACCGGGGAAATGCTGGGTATTGCACTCAGGCATCGACCCCATGATGTTTGCCTTGTCCCTGAAAAGCGACAGGAGCTCACCACGGAAGGCGGGCTGGATGTGGTACGTCACCACGCGGAAATATCTGCTGCGGTTGCCCGGTTATCCGAAGCGGGTATTCGGGTATCTCTGTTTATCGATCCTGACCCGGAACAGCTCAAAGCAGCAAAAGAAACACAGGCACCGGTCATTGAATTGCATACGGGCACATATGCGGAACTGGAAGGCGAATCCATGCTTACTGAATTGGCCCGCCTCGACGATGCCTGCAACCTGGGTCACTCATTTGGCCTTGTGATCAACGCAGGACACGGTCTGAATCGGGGCAACGTCCAGGCTATTGCAAGCCTTCCCTACATGAATGAACTAAACATTGGCCACGCCATCATTTCGCGCTCCATCTTCGTTGGTTTGCCGGCGGCAGTTAACGAGATGCGTATGCTGATAGAGCAGGCCTGAATGTCAACTCTTTTATGAAACGATTCTGGCAGCACATCATCACACTGGCGGCCGTGTTGGCTTGTGACCCGCTTTTTTCAGCGCCAATACCCTGGAGTGTTGAGATCGATCGGATCACCAGAGGCACGACAAGTGCCGAACAACTGCTCATTCGCAATCATTCGGACGGATCATCGTCAGACCAGGTGGATGTCAGCGCCCTGAGGATTGTCATTGAGGAACAAGACATTCAGCCGGGTCCGTTCAGGCTCTCATGTCCCGGGTCGCTGATGACAGTCGTGTCGCGCACCTGTGTTGGCGGAAGCTGGTCGATTAATGTATCTGGCGAACTGCCAGCGCTTAGTGGAACGGTTGTTGATGCTTCATTCGCTGAAAGCCAGGCAAGTCTGAGAACAGAAGGTTTTGCAGACGATATTGCCTGGGAGGCTGATCTCGAATCGTCAGAAGACGGGTTTGCGCTCCATGCCAAATTCCCAAAGCAGCCGTTTGAGAAAATTGCAGCCCTGGTGAGTAACGTTCCTGAATTCGGCTGGGTCAGCGCAGGTGATTTTGAAGGAACTGTCGAAGTGACAATGTTGGAAGGCCGGGATACCTGGATTCGATCAGAGACTGAATTCACCGGAATTGAATTCGACTCCCCTGATGGATTGTATGCCGGGCTCGGCATCAGTCTGAACCTGTCCCTGGGAATAGGGAACCTCGACACCGAACCCGTGGCGCTGAATGCTCAGATCAGTTCCGGTGAGCTTCTCCTGATGGATTTCTATCGCAATTACGCTGAAAGCACGCTGGATGTTGCGGCGTTTCTTGAATGGCGCGGTCCTTTAATCGAGATCAGCCGCTTTGTTGTAAATGACGGAAGCATTCTGGCTATTGCGGGAGAGGCAACCATACCAATTCCATCCGAGCCAGGTGGGGAAGGCCAGGAGATGGAGTTAATTCTGCGTGAATTCAGCCTGGTATTTCCACACGCCTATACTGCTTACCTGGAGCCCGTTGCCACGGTTTACAGTCTCGATGGGCTTGATACCCAGGGTTCAGTGAGCTGGACGGGTGACTGGGAGCCAGGGTCGGCGCGCAACGGCACCCTGAATATTAACCAGTTCAGTGTGGAGGATTCGCAGGGTGGTCGATTCGGAATCAGAAACCTCACTGGTGAGCTGAGTACAAATTCTGAATCGATTTTCACCTGGGATACGCTGTCATTTGAGAAAATCGACCTGGGCGCCGGGTCAGCCACCCTGGCACTGGCGCCTGAATCGGTAAGGCTGACGGAGCCACTGACCATTGGTGTCTTCGGAGGTACGTTTAATGTTGAGCAATTTTCCGTCACGCTGCCCAAGTCTGGTGAGCCGGATATCCAGTTGCGCGCTTCAATAGATGGCATCGAAATGCAGCAAATGTCAACGGCCATCGGTTGGCCGGAATTCGGCGGTACGCTAAGCGGAACCATACCCGGAATAAACTGGTCTGATGGCGTCATCGAAGTCGAAGGTGCCCTCGATTTTAAGGTTTTCGACGGACAATTGCTGCTGACCGACTTGCGCGTCGAAAGACCGTTTGGTGTGTTGCCCAGCCTGGCAGCAAACATTACCGCAACCGGACTGGATCTCGAGGAACTGACGCAGACTTTCGAGTTTGGGCGCATTGCCGGACGAGCAGATGGCTACATACGTGATCTTCGAATGCTTGACTGGCAACCCGTTCAGTTCGATGCCTGGTTTGGAACTCCGTTGAGTGATAACAAAAAGCATGACATTTCGCGCCAGGCGGTCAGTCATCTCACCACCCTGGGCGGAGGCAGTCCCACGACCATGCTGACCGGGCCCGTCCTGAGGCTCTTTAGCAATTTTTCCTATCGCAGACTGGGTTTCGGCTGCGAACTTCGAAATAACGTTTGCCAGATACGGGGCGTTGATGAGCAAAACGAGGGCGTCTTGTTAATGGAAGGTGCCGGAATTCCCAAGATAAGTATTCTTGCCTACAACCGATCAGTGGACTGGCCGCAAATGGTGAGCGAATTATCGGCCCTGACCGGCGGTGGAAGCATCAGGATAGGGGATTAGACGAGTAGCCGCTCAAGGCTTTGGAAAGGGCACCATTTATGAATTACAGGGTCTGATAGAATGTCCTCGGCTTGCACAGGGAACCACGATGAATAAGTTTGTTATCACCGGTCTGATCAGCGTCATTTTTCTCGCAGCGTGTGTCACCATTAATGTTTACTTTCCGGCTGCTGCAGCAGAGCGGGCAGCCAGTGAATTTGTTGGGGATGTGCTGGGAGAACCGGTTGAAGACGGCTCGCTGTTTGAGCCAGTAACTCCAGGCAGAGATTTTGAATTGCTGGCATATACACCAGCGCTCATGGTCATCAGTCTTGTTGTTCAGGATGCCCATGCCCAGGCAGATATTGAAATCAATACGCCCCAGATCAATGCCATCAAGGCACGAATGGCCCAGCGTCAGCAAAACAGCCTCAACGATATGTTCGATGCCGGTGCAATCGGATTCACACGAGATGGGCTGGTTGCAATTCGTGATCGTTCCGCCGTGAGTCTGCAGGACAGGAGAAGCCTGGAGGCTGTAGTCGCGGATGAAAATCGTGATCGTAAAGCCGTTTATCGTGAAATTGCTGTTGCGAATGGTCATCCTGAGTGGGAAGGTGATATCCAGGAAACATTCGCAAAGGAATGGGTCCAGAAGGCACGGAGGGGTTGGTATTACCAGAATGCATCTGGAAACTGGGTTACCAAGTAGTCGCAGAAATTCCTTGATATCCAAATTGTACGATTCAACTGAAGCCTGATGGGTCGATCTCGTAAGGCGCGACTGCCCGCCGAGGCGGTCGAATTCGAAATTCATGACCTGAGTCACGACGGTCGTGGTGTCAGCAAGTCGGAACACAAAGTCACATTTATACACGGCGCCTTGCCTGGCGAACGGGTTATGGCCCAGTTAAAGGGTCGAAGGCGAAGCTATGACGAAGCCGATGTCACGGAGATTCTGCAGCCTTCTGAGCATCGTGTTGAGCCACGCTGTGCACATTTTGGGGTTTGCGGTGGCTGCTCTTTGCAACACCTTGAGCCCCGGCAGCAGATTCTGGCAAAGCATAATGCCCTTGAGCAGAATTTCGCGCGTATTGCGGGTCTTGAACCTGCGCAATGGTTTGAGCCGCTGACAGGGCCTGCATGGAATTATCGGCGTAAAGCACGGCTTTCAGTTCGATTCGTTTTCAAAAAAGAAAGAGTGCTGGTGGGTTTTCGTGAACGTGGTGGTCGCTACGTGGCAGATATCCATGAATGCCATGTGCTGGAACCTGCGATTGCTGAACGGTTAACGGACCTGGCTGAGCTGATTCAGTCAATGGAGCAATATCGGAATATTCCCCAGCTGGAAGTTTCCTGTGGTGACAGCGTGTCATCATTGGTGGTCAGGCACCTCGAACCATTGCCACAATCGGACCTCGATAAACTGAAGATTTTTTCAAGCGAGACCGCAATTGCAATTTTTCTTCAGCCCGGCGGCTTAAAAACCATTCATCCGCTTGAACCTGAATCAATCGAACTGGCCTATTCACTGCCTGCACACGATCTGGAATTCAGGTTTGGACCCAGTGACTTTATCCAGGTCAATGGTGAGATGAACCGTTTGATGGTTGACCGGGCCATTGAACTCCTGGAGCCTGACCGGAATGACAGAATCCTTGATCTCTTTTGCGGCCTGGGAAATTTCACACTGCCGATTGCCCGGTATGCTGGTGATACCGTGGGGGTTGAAGGTGATGCAGCGTTGGTTGGCCTGGCGCGTGAAAATGCGGAACGCAACGGCATTGGTAACGCATCGTTTTTCAGTGCAGACCTGACCCTCGAGCCGGTTCAGGCGCCATGGCTGCGTGACCCCTATGACAAGGTCCTGGTAGACCCGCCGCGCTCTGGAGCACAGGAAATGCTTCCACATATTGCGGCCAGCGGTGCCTCCCGGCTTCTCTATATTTCATGTCATCCTGCAAGCCTGGCCAGGGACGCCGGGATGTTGGTTAATGATCATGGATTCAGTCTGAGTGGTGCGGGCGTCATGGATATGTTTCCACATACCGGCCACGTGGAATCACTGGCCCTGTTTGAGAGGAGAAGCTGAATTGGTGGGCAAACTGGGTCCGGTGTTAATCGGTGTTGATGGTCCTGAATTAACCGGAGAATCACGCGAACAACTGAACCACACCCTGGTTGGAGGCGTGGTTCTTTTTACACGCAATGTCGAATCACGAAGTCAAATCTGTGAGCTGGTTGCGTCCATACGGGAACTACGCGAACCACGCCTGCTTGTGGCAATTGACCAGGAGGGGGGTAGGGTTCAACGATTGAAAAACGGGTTTACCCGGCTTCCCGCCCTCGGAAAAATTGGTCAGATCCATGAAAGTGATCCAGGTAAAGGCCGCGAATACTCATATTGGCATGGTCGCAGCATGGCGATGGAAATGCTCGACTGCGGTATTGATATCAGTTTTGCACCCGTTCTTGACCTGAACCGTGGCAGTTCCGTGATCGGCGACCGGTCTCTTTCCGAAAATCCTGAAACCGTGATTGAACTGGGTCGCTCATACCTTAAAGGAATGCATGATGGTGGGATGAAAACCACCGGAAAGCACTTTCCCGGTCATGGCTCAGTTCAGGCCGACTCACACGTTGACGATGTTTGTGACGATCGCAGCCTGGAAGAATTGCTGGAAAGCGATATGCGACCATTTGCAGAGCTGGCCAGCGATCTGGATGCAATGATGATTGCCCATGTTGAATACCCCTGCCTGGATGATCGTCCAGCAGGATATTCCAAAGCCTGGCTGACTGGACAGCTACGGCAGCAAATCGGTTACAACGGTGTGATCTTCTCTGATGACCTTGGCATGCATGCGGCCAAAACACTCAGCAGCCTGGAGGATCGGACAAGAGTCTCTCTCGAGGCAGGTTGCGATGCCGTGCTGGTTTGCCTGCCAAATGACGTCAAAGCACTCCTGGCCGACTCCGTTGCGCCACTACCGAAGAACGATGTGACAACCAGGCTGCAGGGCCTGTATGGTTTGTCTTCAATTCCAATCGGGAAACTGGATGGTGACCCTTCTGAGGGAGCTGCTGCCTACCGAACATGGCGTGAGCGCCTTGAAAAAATATGCTGAAGAGAACAAGGAAAATTCAATGAACCTGAGTGAGCAGTCGGATCCGCGTGATGTCCTGAATCAATCGACGCTGATTGCTGATAAGCAAGAAGTCATGGATGCCGTAAACCGCATGGCGGTTGCAATTAACGAACACTATGGTGATGAAGAGATCGTTATGGTGGTTGTCATGGTGGGTGGCATGATGCCGGCGGCGTGGTTGTTATCGCGTCTGAAAATGCCGGTGCGAATCGATTTTATTCATGCAACCCGCTACCAGGGTCAGACTGAAGGTGGTGAACTTGAATTTCGCGTGCCAACACGACTAAACCTGCAAAATCAGAAGGTTCTGATCGTCGATGATATTTACGACGTTGGCCTGACATTGAACCTGATCGAGAGTTATTGCGAATCCCGTGGGGCAAAATCAGTTGAGAGTGCTGTCCTGGTTCGCAAATTACATGATCGTGAGACCACCGAGTCCAAGCCGAGATTCATAGGAATGGACGTTGAGGACAAATATGTCTTCGGATGCGGTATGGATGCTTTCGAGCACTGGCGTCACCTGGATGATATCAGGGCATTGAAAACATGAGTCGCAAGACTCTTGCACTGATCGGCGGGACCGGGCTTAACGAGCTTGGCGAGCTGATCGAAGTGATGGATTTGGACACGCCATTTGGCAAACCTTCTGCACCTCTTCAGATGATTCGCGATGATGAACTGCGGATTTTATTCCTGCCTCGTCATGGTAGCCCGCACACAATCCCGCCTCACTGTGTGAATTATCGCGCGAATATCCGGGCATTGAAGGATGCAGGTGCGGATCACATCCTTGCTGTTTCCGCTGTTGGCGGGATCGGTAGTCATTGCAGTCCGGGATCTTTACATGCCCTTGACCAGGTGGTCGATTACACCTGGGGTCGCCAACACACTTACAGTGATTCGGGAGAGGTGAATCTGCAGCATGTGGATTTCAGCTATCCCTATGAAGGGCCACTCAGAAACCTGTTGTTACAAGTGGCAAGAGAGAGCGATATCAGGCTCAATGATGGTGGTTGCGTGGGCGTATTTCAGGGCCCGCGTCTTGAAAGCGCAGCAGAAATTCAAAGAGCAAAAGGGGATGGGTGCACGCTGGCGGGCATGACTTCCATGCCAGAAGCCAGCCTGGCTCGTGAATGCGGCCTGGATTATGCCGGAATTGGCGTGGTATCAAACTGGGGTGCAGGCGTGATTAGCGGAACCATCTCCGAAGATGACATTGCGCAGACGCTCAAAGACCCGATGTCGCATGTTCGGAAGCTGATTCGCGGAATCAGCGAAAAGCTGGCAGGGTCTGCTTAAACTGCCTTGATGCCAGTAGACGTTCCTGACGCAAATCTTGCGGCAATGCCTGTTGCCACGAGAACGCCCACCACTGCTGTGGCAGTAAACCAGGTGGGATGAGGAATCGTCATGACATTCCATACAGCTCCGGCCAGTATCAAAGCACCGACTATACCTGCAAACAATAATGGCGATTGCCCTGCAATTGAAGCGGCTGTCCAGCCACCTGCCAGGGTCCCAAGCACGTAGGACGCCAGCACGAATGCCAGTGGTCCCCATGGAAGGCCTGCAATATATTCCCGCATGAACTCCTGGTCACTGATATCCATATCTGCTGGCGGAGGGTAAAGGTTATGCCCGAACTTCTGAATCATCATGACGACGACTCCGGCGACCAACACTCCGATAATAATTGCCAGTAATTTTCTGACCATTCCGCCCCCTGACGAAAGTCTGTAGTGATTTATTCTACTCACAAGCGCCTGGTCATGAAAATATTCCATGCAGAAACCACCCGGCCCGCGGTTTGTATTCACGAAAAACCCATAAACGACAACCGCTACCATCGCGTACGATGAAATAGTCGCGCCGGCAGTCACGGCCATCCCACCAGCCGCTTTCGATACGCTCCGGACCGCTGATGATTTCGTACTGCCGGATATCGCAACGCCTGGGCCGGGGCATAAGCCAGGCCGGGCGGTGAGGCAAAGCAGCACAGTTTCCTTTTTCACCCAAAGGGCGGGTACGCCAGCTGTATTCAGGACGATGATCCTCAATGCCGGTAATTCCTCTTACCGCATCGCCTCCGAGCCGGGCCTGCAGTCTTTCTGCCAGCTGAGTCACACCTGCAAGACGTTCCCCTGGCGCATCATGGAAAAGGCGTTGCTGCCCGGGCATGAATTTTAGAAATCCCGGTGTTTGCACAAGAACATCGCGAACCGCTTTGGGTAACTTCAGTCGATCCAGGCGTTCACGTAACACCAGCATCAGCCGGTCCATTTCCTGGGTGGGCGATTGCAGGCCCAGTTTTATCACCGTGTCGGAATGACCTTCATGCCCCAGGCGGATGGTGATTTCCTGTACTGCCGCATCACTGCCTCGAAGTACGCCGCATAATTCTTCCAGCAAGCGCCTGATGGGAAATATGAGCGCGGTGGACAGCCTGGTTTCAGCCGGAAGCTCCAGTTGTGCCGAGAATTTCTCTGCTGGCTGGTAATGTCTCTGCGGATCTGGCTGAAGGCCGAGCAGGCGATCCAGGTAAGCTGGCAAAGCCGGGCTGAATCTTCTTGCCAGCGACTTGCGTGGCAATCGCAAAAGTTCATGCAGTTGCCTCAGGCCCATATTCTCCATTGCGCTGAGTGTGCCCGGCTCAAGCTCCAGGTGAACCAGTGGTAACGCACCGAGCTGGCTACGGATTTCTTTGCGGTGATTGATATGAAGGGCTTCAGAAGCCGCCAGCCAGGCGGCTTCGAGCGTAGGCGCCGAGCCCGTGATGGCAGAATAACCGATGCGACTCAATTCGGATGTTATGCGGGATGCAAGCGCATCAGCTTTTCCGAACAGAAGTTCGCTGGCGCCCGCTTCAAGCACCAGCCCGGAGCGATCAGGTGGCAGGCAAACCTGGTGGCTGTACTGATAGCACCAGGCTGCAATTCGCTCAAGCGCCTGCTTTTCATTGTTCAGATCTCGTGTCACACAATCCAGGTCCGTAACAATGGCGCAGGCAGCCGCGACCGGCATGCCCGGTTTCACGCCAACCGAGCGCGCAGCAGCGTTGCAATCAAGAATAAATTCGCGACCGCGTGAGGTGTCAGTGATGGCGAGAGGGTCGGCTGATCCCTGGTGAGCGCGGATATGACAATCCAGTGCCAGGTGCGGCAGCCGAACTGCCAACCATAGAGCTTCGTTCATAAGTGCTTTGCCGTCGACAGTATGGCTGTGGCAGCATCAGTGGTTCAGCGGGGCTGTGACCACGGCATTTGAGTACTTCGATGCGCATACCATCTGCGGCGCTGTCCAGCTTGAGGCGAAGTGCTGCAGGGGATGCTGCCGAGGCAGTGGTTTCCGGTCGAAACATGAAGGCAATGGCGCGCTGGCTTTGTGCTGCGAGTTGCAGCCGTCTCAGGGTGGCGAAACGAACATCCTTTGGCCAGGACAGCACCACGCTTTCCGGTATCTCTCTTAAAGCCTGTTCACAGGCCCACAGGGATTCATCATGTTTTTGGGTGCGTATCAGCACAAGCCGTTCGAGATTGAGGCCATGACCATGCAATGTTGCCGGGTAGGGCACCCATGGCGGGTCGACAAGTATGATCCAGTGCCCCTGCCTGCCAGTCGCTGCAAGGGCAGGGAACAGCAGGCTGAACTCTCCCACCCCAGAATGCGCAGTGATTAATTCCGTGACTGCACCGCGCGGCCAGCCTTCACCGGGCAGACGATGGTCCAGGATTTTATGACCTGTGGAAATGGTTGCTTGTGCACGGTTAGGAAATCGGCCTTTCCACAGCGATGAAGTGCTGGCAAGTACGTCTTCAAGCGATTTTGCCTGGTTCCCCTTCAGCGGCATATTAAACGGCATATCAAAGCTTAACGCGAACCACGCCCACACCCAGCCCCTCAATCACCAGGGACTGTCGTCTCAGATCGATGTTAATGGGTTCAAAATCAGCATTCTCGGGAAGGAGCTGAACCTGGTGATCGTTCTTCCGAAAGCGTTTCACGGTGACCTCGTCGTCAATTCGGGCAACCACGATCTGGCCATTGCGTGCTTCAGGTGTGCGGTGTACCGCCAGCAGGTCCCCGTCCAGAATGCCGGCGTCCCGCATGCTCATTCCGGTAACACGTAACAGGTAGTCAGGTTTATCTGAGAACAGCAAAGGATCGATGCGGTATTCGTCCTCCACATTTTCCTGGGCAAGCACCGGGCTGCCTGCAGCAACCCGGCCTACCAGGGGAACAAGGCGATGCTTTGATGCAGGTAATGCTTCATTCGAAAGCGGCAGCAGTGTGATTCCGCGTGAAATGCCCGGCTCGATTGTGATCTGGTTTTTCTTTTCCAATGCCCGAAGATGGGCCTCAGCAGCGTTCGGCGAACGGAAGCCGAAATGTTTTGCCAGCTCTGATCTTGTAGGAGGAAATTTATTATTTTCAATAAATTCCGATATAAACCTGAGAATTTGCTTTTGACGTGCTGTCAGTTCTTTGGGTGCCATTTGAATGATTCTCCATAATTAACTGTAAATATATACAGTAATAAAGAACCATTCAAGCCGTTATTTCCTGGGTTTACCAGCCACCGCCACCACCGCCACCTCCACCACCACCAGAGGACCCACCACCACCTGAACCAGAGCTTGAGCCGGGAGGTGATGAAGCCGAGGAGATCGCGGATGAAAAGCTGCTGCTGAACCGGTTGCCCATGTCGTTGATTGACCTGAAGTTGCGCGAGGAGCCGCGATACCAGTTGGGCCTTCCGCCATCCTGGTTGCGCACTTCTTCAGGCATTTCATTCTCGAACCGTTCACACCAGCTGTTCTCAACGCCCAGCGCATAAGCATAAGGCAGGAAATCCTCGAAAATTTCAGGCGTCAGGCGAGGGGACTCCATTTGTTCCAATCGATCTTCTTCAGCAGTATCAAGGTATCGTTTGAAACCCTCGATCTCATCCATGATGCGCCTGCCGGATGGCGTGGGCGCCCGTAACAGGAAGATGAACAGAATGTGTGTCACCACGCCGAAAAACAAATAAATCACCCAAAGTAAACCACCCCCATGAAAGAATCGGGCGAGGATCATGGTGCCAAAAAATATGATGAATGCAGGTAACAGGTAGCCCAGGTTGAGACGAAACAGACGTCCCTTGAACTCTGTCGCCAGGTTACTCTGAAGGACCGACTTTGCAGAGCGAAAACGGGAGTGATTGCTCTGCTCCATTTCAAGGCTGCCCCTGCCGGATGGAAACAAGCTTCTTAAAACGGCACGTTCCGGCCGCGTGGGTGGTTCAGCACCTTCTTCATCCGCCAGCCGTGTGAGCGTGAAGTCCCCATCATCATCGTCAATCACGAGTTGTTTCTTGATCGCCAGGCTGATGATGGCCGCCACGAAACATGCGCGTCGGAATCCCATGGACAGCACGTAACGGCAGGCAGCGGGTGACAGACCCCTGGGTGGTTCAAAGCGGGGAATGATGATTCCGGTCGCCGGATCGCGGCCTGCCTTGTTCCACGACCACAGATACCAGGTAAACATCATCAGCCAGCCGATTGTCAGGACAAGGGCAGCACCGTTGTCACTGAGAAACCAGCGAACTCTCTGTCCTGTCGTGGGTTCAGCTACCATCCCCTTGGGAAATGCGACGATCACTGACAGGTTTTCCCAGGGGCTGAGGGCACGGGTGGTCTCAAATGTAACCGTCTTGCTGTCAATGATGCGGTAGTTTGCGTGTGAAGCCCTGGATCCGTAAACGCCGGTATAGGCATTGAGAATCAGGTCATCCGATGACACAGATTCAGGTAGCCTGATGGTAGCGGATGCCTGGTCAATGTTGAACATCCAGCCATTGCCGGTGACATTCCACCAGAGCTCGTCATATTCCTCGAAGAAACCGAGTTGCCGGGTGGTCTGGTAACGGAAGCGATAAATATGTTCGCCAGGGTCGAGGAAACGATTTGCGCTACCAGCGTAGATCCTGACCCCGTTTGACATGCTGTCAGTGTGCCAGTCCTCGGGGCGGTCATTGCGTGATACTGAAATCACTTCGAACCCTACCCTGTATTGATTTCCGGCCCCGTCCTGATAGCGGGTAGGGAAATCACGATAGATTCCGCGCCGGATATTGCTGCCTTCCGCCCGAACATGAATCGTCTCTGTCACATCAAGCTGCCCTTCTTCCAGAATGGTGACATCCGAGTGATAGGAAAGTATTCGTTCATCAGCAGCCAGTGAAGTGACTGTTATCAACAGTGACAGAAAAACCAGTGGGCGCAAAAAGTGGCTGTTGCAGAATCGTCTCATTTCAATTGGTCTGATCAAGTTTTACCTCGGGGTTTTCCCGCATGGACGCCAGCTCAATTTCGAAAAACTCGGCCTGGCGAAAACCAAATGCAGTGGCTACCAGCATGGCTGGAAAACTCTCAACAAAATTGTTGTTGTCCCTGACGCTGCCATTGTAATAACGACGTGAATACTGAATCTGGTCTTCAATTTCCACGAGATTCTCATGCAGCTGAGCAATGTTCTCACTGGCCTTCAGGTCGGGATAGTCTTCAGCAACCGCAAATAATCGTGCAATAGAACGGGACAGTCCGCTTTCCTTCTCTGCACGCTGGCCTGCGGGCAGTTCCCTGCTGGCCCGAAGACCGGTGATTCTCTCCAGGGCCGACGTTTCATAAGACATGTAACCCTTAACGGCAGCAATAAGGTTTGGAACCAGGTCATAGCGCCGCAACAACTGCACATCGATACCGGACCAGGCTTCATCCACCTGGTTGCGCAACCTGACCATGCGATTGTATGCCCATACCACCCACAGAACGATGACCAGGACCACTGTCGCCAGAATAATTATTGTGGACACGCTGCTTAATGCTCCTTCTTTGTGCCGGGCCTGAAGCCTTTGACGGCCTGTTTGAAGTCCTTGAGACCCGGGGGTGTCGGCGAATACCTGTATTGATTATAAAGCGTGGTGATGCGCTCTATTTCCGGGGCATCTGCAGGCAATACCTCGCCTGCTTCCAGCGCCACGGTCCAGGCCCCTTTGGATGGCCGGGATGAAACGCCAGCCTGCTGGAGTCTCTTGAGAAAACGCAACCAGGTCGCCTGTAGTGGAGTGCGGCGCATTGGTCCCTGGATTTTCAGAATGAATGGCATTAAGAGTGCCGCCAGGATGCCAAGTACAACCAGCAGAACCGTTACCAGCCGTTTGGGATCCATTTCCGAGATGCCAAGCGGTTCGAAAATCTTCGCCTGTTCGGCAGCGCTGAAGTCGATGACCCAATCATTCCAGGAGCGCTGTAGTACATCGATTCCATTGCGAACCTGCCGGAGCCACTCAAAGTCCAGCATATGTCTTGGTTCAGAAACAGCTTCCAGCGATCCGCTTTGCACCCGTAAGGGCGATACAGCGCCGGTGGGATCAATCCGCGTCCAGCCGGATCCTTCCAGCCATATTTCTGACCAGGCATGTGCGTCAGATTGTCGAACCAGCATGTAATCACCGAATTCGTTAAACCAACCACCCTGGTAACCGGTAACGACCCTGGCAGGGATATTGGCCATGCGCATCAGCACCGTAAATGTTGAGGAATAGTGTTCACAATATCCGGAGCGTGTATTGAAGAGGAAGTCGTCAACGGTATTTCGTCCCAGTAATGGGGGATCGAGCATGTAGTGAAACTCTTCCTCATTAAAATAGCGAAGCACACGTTCTGCCAGTTCACGATCATCAGGAATTTCCTGTCGCCACTGTGATACCAGTTCTCTTGAACGTGGATTAAAACCTTCTGGCAGTTGCAGGGCAGTTTGCCTCAGAACCTGGCTGAGTTGAGGCGAATCGGCGAAATCCGAATCTGATGCCATGTCATAGCGAAACAGCTGGGTTACAGATTTCTTGCGAAGAATCTGAAAATCCATCGTCAGGGTACTGTCCGGGGGCACCTGGGTCGGGTAGTCCAGGGCAAACAGCCACTTTCGTTCGTTTGGCTCAAGTTGAATGGTGTAACGATAGTCTGCATCGCTGTCCTGCGGCCGCTTTCGGGCTTCAATATTGCGGCTCCAGAAATTCGACTCCCACTCCCTTCCATCAAACTCCCACAACACTGGTCCACGCCAGTAGAGTTCCTGTTGTGAGGGAACCGGTCCTTCGAAATCAACCCGAAATGCAGCCGTATCATCCATGAACAATTGTTGAATTGATCCTGGCGACATGCTGTCTGACAATCCCGAACGCGCATCGAGGCTGGATTCAGGAACGCCCCACAGAGGGCTGGTCCAGCGGGGAAACAGAACGAAAAGCGCCAGCGCGGCCGGCAGAGCGAGTAACAGGATTCTGAAACTGAATCCAAGCTCCGAAATGGCCGAACGACCCAGTGATGGGATTTTGCTCGAATCCACAAATGCTTCACGTCGATGCAACTGGGCAAGAGCAATTAACGCGGTAGCCACGACCAGCGCTCCGTAAATTGGCATCAACAGGCCCTGGGCAAACAGAAACTGGGTGGCACACAAGAACATGCTGAAACTCACCACCACTCGTGCATCCCTGACGTAGTAGCTCTCCAGCAATTTCAAAGAAAGCATGACTGCCAGCAGACTCACCGCGGCTGTCCTTCCAAAGACGTTGCCGTAAGACATCACCAGCAGAAGCAGGGCAACACCCAGTGCTGTGACACGCATGACAGTGGGCAATGGCTTAAGTCCCTTCTTTTCCGACCACAGCCGCCAGACAAAGGGCGCCAGTGTGGCAGCGATCAGCCATACAGGCATCCGCCATAGCTGAACTGACAGCGCAATCGCCAGTGTTGCCATGACCCAGATCATGGAGCGCGTATCGACGGGGATTTTTCTTTTAGCCTTCATGCAGAGCCAGAATTTTAAGGCAGGCCGCCCTGTGTTCCTCACCCAGGTCAGCTGGCAGGGCCTCTGTCGGCATTTCAAGACTGTAGGGAATCTGGTGGTGTTCGGCCCTCAATATCCATGCCGTCATGATGGAAAGTTTTTCTTCAACATCCCTGGCCGGTGTCAGGTACCAGTTAAATTCGCAGGCTTCTTCCCTTGGCGCTTCCATTTCACGTGTGAACAGTTTCTGGTGGCGGGCACTGGTCCGCCAGGCAATTCGTCTCAGGGAGTCACCTGGCTGGTATTCACGTAAGCCATGAAAATGTTCGCCATCACCTTTTTGCGCCTTTCCATGATCTCCTCTCCCGGTTCGGGGCAGCGGAGGTGGATTGTGGGCCGGCTCCGGGTATACCAGGCATTCTGCTTCCGGTACGAGTATCGACCAGGCCTTGAAGAGCCCAAAGGGAAAACGGTTTTCGATGGCGAATGCTTGCATCTTCAAACGGCCGCGCTTCCATGTTTCGCATTTGAGGTTCAGCTTCAGGGTTTCTTCAGGCAGAAAATCACGACAGTCTCCAACGCCTCCCTCGTGCGCTTCGGTGGCGGTGTTCCACCTGGAACAGATGGCGTATCGATTTCGTGATTCGGTGTTTCGGATCAGCACCTGGAACAGTGCATTTTCACCTGCAAAAACGGGTTCGGCTGCAATTTTCAGTACTGATAGTCCTGCCTGGTTTCGATAGGCCAGAAACATTGTCATCAGGGAAATAGAGATTAGAATAAATGCCAGTAACAAGGCCAGGTTGTTGTTGAAATTGAGCGCGCCAATGGCAGTTGCCGCGAGAACGGTCCCGAATCCGACCCCAAACATGGATGGAAGCACGAAAATATGCCGGTACTCGAAAGTGCGCGGTAGGGTGGTGATGCCCCGTCGACGAACGATGCGCCTGAGCAACCAGCGATCAAATCGCTTTCCAGGTTCAAATGTCTGAGAAGAGGCCGTAGTGAGGCTCACTGTGAAATCAGGGTATCGGAACCTGCCTCATCAATTCTGCGATCTGCTCGTCCGGCGTGGAATCAAATCCTGAGCTGGCAATCAGGCGGTGCCTGCCCAGGCCAGGAAATACGGCCTGAACGTCTTCCGGTATCACGTAATCTCGTTGATCGAGGAACGCATAGGCACGACTCAGTCTGAGCAATGCCAGGCCTGCCCTTGGAGAAAGTCCCGTTTCAAACCATCGTGGATCACGGGTTTCGTGAACCAGTGACTGGATGTAATCGAGCAGATCTTCACTCACGAATGTTTTTTCACTGTCTTCCTGAAGCGCCATGACATCTTCAGGTGAAAGACAGGGCTTGATCCGTTCGAGCATCCCGGCACGATCTTCTGACATCAGCAGTTTGCGTTCCGCTTCCTTGTCCGGATACCCCAGCTTTATGCTGAGAAGAAACCTGTCCAGTTGGGACTCGGGAAGTGGAAAAGTTCCGATCAGATCAAGCGGGTTTTGAGTTGCCAGTACGAAAAAGGGTCGGGGCAGGGTGTGGGTTTGGTTCTCAATGGTGACCTGGCCTTCGGCCATGCCTTCCAGGAGCGCACTCTGGGTTTTTGGTGTTGCGCGGTTAATCTCATCAGCGAGGATGATCTGTGAAAAAATCGGACCTCGGTGAAATTCAAAAGATTCTGCATCACGACGATAAATGGAAACACCCAGGATATCTGCGGGCAACAGGTCACTGGTGAACTGAATTCTCTGGTAGTCAGAACCGACGGTTCGCGCCATCGCGTTTGCCAGGGTGGTCTTGCCGACCCCGGGAACGTCCTCAATCAGCAAATGACCGCGTGAAAGCAGCCCGCAAAAGGCCAAACGAACCTGCTGTTCTTTGCCGAGCAGGACTTCATTGACTGTTTGCTGTGCTTCAAGCAGGCCGGCATGTCTTCCTTCCGGTTGCCTGGTTTTTTCAATCACGCTGCTGTTCACAAAATTAAGTTCCGTTTTTCAAGTCCGCAAATCACATGAATGACGATTGCTATCGTATTGATTTGACGAATGACTACCCCATTAGTCGGAAAGCTGAATGATGCTGAAATCAGTATACCACCAGCAGTCTGATATATTCGCGCCATGGAAGAAGTGGTTAACAACCCATCATCCGGGTGTACAGCTAAACCCTGCACTGGCCTCGTGCTTCCCGGCGGTGGTGCGAGAGGAGCTTACCAGGTGGGTGTGCTTCGGGCTCTTGCTGATATCTGGTCAGGGTGCGGTGGTACCGGTTCGCCTTTTCCTGTGATCTCCGGGAGCTCTGCCGGCGCCATCAATGCTGCTGTACTGGCCAGCCACGCTGACAGCATCGCCGAGGCTGCGATCCGGCTCGATCGTTTCTGGAAATCGCTACATTGTTCAACCATTTATCGAACTGATTCCTGGACAATTCTGACCACCAGCCTGCGATGGATGCTTTCTTTCTCACCGATCATTTCAGGATTTGTATCTCAGCCGAGGTCCTTGCTCGACAACAGGCCATTGTACGAATTTCTGTCCCGCGAATTGTTGTTCGGTCGAATTAAAGAGTGCATTGACGCAGGTGCCCTCAAGGGTGTTGCGATAACGGCATCGGGGTATACCTGCGCCTCTGCGATCAGTTTTTTTCAGGCCCGGGAGGGGATTGAGCCATGGAGCAGGGCGAGGCGTCATGGTCGCGCCAGCAGGCTCAGGACGGAACACCTGATGGGCTCAGCGGCTTTACCGTTTCTGTTTCCGGCGTACAGGATCGGGTCGGAGTATTTCGGTGACGGCGGTATGCGAATGGTTGCACCACTCAGCCCGGCGATTCATCTCGGTGCCGACCGGCTGCTGGTGATCACTACAAGAGACGAAAAACCTGACCCGGAACCGACCGAAATACCGGAATACCCATCCATCGGTGAAGTGGGCGGTTATCTACTGGATACCATATTCATGGATCGTCTGACAGCAGATCTTGCACGTCTTGAACGCATCAATAAAACCCTCAGGCTGATGAGTCCGGAGCAATACGATCAGACGCCGCTGAACATCATCAATTCACTTGTGATCAGGCCCAGCGTTGATTTGAGGGATCTGACCAGGAAGCATGCCAGGGACATACCCCGGCCAGTTCGGTTGCTTCTGCGCACACTGGGTGGCTGGGGGCGTGACTGGCGCATGGCGAGCTATCTGCTTTTTGAGCCGGGTTATGCCACGGAATTGATTGACCTTGGCTATCAGGACGGAATGGCAAAATCTGACGAGGTCAGGGCTTTCCTTGAAGAACCGGTTGCGGAAACCAGAAAAATCTAGCCGGTTTTTTCGACCACAACAGGCCTGAATGCCGGGTCTTCAAAGCCTTCAATTTTCGACCTTGGGAAATCATCGACCTCGATGACCTTGCGGGCGGCTTCCTGCGCAAGCCGCACCATCGTGGCCTGCTCTTCCGTGATCACGCCACTTTCAACTGCCTGCCTGACAAGCTCTGGATAATTTTCAAAAGTGACAGCCTTGTTGAGTGCATTCTTGATCGCGCGCTCTGCCTTGTCAGAAACAAGCATGAGGTGGAAGGCTGTATGAACCCTTCCGGAGGCATCGTCACCGTCGGACATGTAAACGCCTTCGGCCAGTCGGTCGCGACTCGCATTTTCGGTCAGCAAGATTCTCGCAACGGCTTTGCCTGTTGCATCAGAAGGAATCGAGTAGGGTGAGCCCAGGGGAAAAACCAGACGACTCGCAATCCAGCCCAGCCCGGGCCCCGGAAAGTTACTCAGAACGCCACGAAGGCTTTCCTGAACCCTGTAAAGTCCATCATCCATCGCCCAGGTCACCAATGGCAGATCCTCTTCAGGTCGCCCATCGTCTTCGAATCGCTTTAGCACTGCGCTGCACATGTAAAGATGAATGAGTGCATCAGCCAGGCGGCCTGAAAGCTTTTCCTTGAACTTGAACTTGCCACCAAGGGTAATCAGGACGAGGTCCGAGACAAAACTGAATGCGGAACACATTCGTTTCATTTGCCGGTAATACCGTCGGGTTGGCCCGCGCACCGGTGAGCCTGTAATCAGAGAACCACTCAGGCCAAGCATCAGTGAACGAACCATATTACTGATGACATGGCCGACGTGAGAGAAGAAGGCGTGATCAAATTTCTTTCTGGCTCCCGGCTTGGGATCTGATGCTGCCTGCATCTCCTTGAGGAGCCAGGGGTGTGCCCGAATGGCGCCCTGGCCGAAAATAATCAGCGTTCGGGTCAGAATATTAGCGCCTTCCACCGTGATTGAAATCGGAATGGCCTGATAAGCGTGAGCCAGGTAGTTATTCGGACCGGTGATCACACCCTTGCCACCATGGATGTCCATGGCGTCGTTGATGCATTGCCGGTTCCCCTCGGTCAGCTGATACTTGACGATCGCCGACAGCACAGCAGGCTTTTCGCCTTCATCCAGGGCGACCAGGGTAAGGCGCCGGGCCGCATCCATCCTGTAGGTTCGCCCGCCGATGCGGGCAAGCGGCTCCTCAATGCCTTCAAAGTATCCAATAGGGACATTAAATTGTTTGCGGATCCGTGCATAGGCCCCGGACATGAGTGCGCTCATTTTACCGCCCGAGGTGCCGAGAGCGGGCAGGGAAATGGCGCGGCCGGCTGCCAGGCTTTTCATCAGCATGCGCCAGCCCTGGCCGATCCGTTCGCGGCCACCGATGATCCAGTCAAGAGGGATGAATACATCCTTGCCCTGGGTTGGCCCGTTCATAAATACGGCGCCGACCGGCATGTGGCGGTTACCAATTTCAACGCCTGGAGTATCTGTGGGAATGAGTGCGCAGGTAATTCCCAGGTCTTTTTCTTCGCCAAGCAGACCGTCGGGGTCCAGGGCCTTGAAGGCCAGGCCCAGAACCGTCGCAACAGGGGCGAGCGTAATGTAGCGCTTGTTCCAGTTGAGCCTCAGCCCCAGAACCTCTTCACCTTCATGCGTGCCTTTGCATATCACACCGGTATCGCTCATTGCTGCGGCATCAGAACCGGCGAGGGGTGAAGTGAGCGCGAAGCATGGGATATCTTCGCCAGAGGCGAGCCGCGGAAGATAATGTTTCTTCTGTTTTTCTGTGCCGTAGTGGAGCAGCAGTTCACCCGGGCCCAGTGAATTTGGAACCATGACAGTCACGGCGGCGGTCAGGTTGCGACTGGCGAGCTTCATGACCACGGCAGAATTGGCCTGGGCCGAAAAGCCGAGCCCGCCGAATTCCTGCGGGATGATCATGCTGAAAAAACGATGTTCCCGAATATAGTCCCAGATGGGATCGGGGAGGTTACGATGCGTGTCGCAAATTTCCCAGTCGTTGAGCATTCGACATAATTCTTCTACCGGCCCATCGATAAAAGCCTGCTCGCGTTCACTCAGGGAAGGGGCAGGGGTCTTGAGAAGGATTTTCCAGCGTGGTCTGCCAGTGAATATTTCTGCATCCCACCAGACAGTTCCTGCATCCAGTGCTTCCTGCTCAGTGTCGGATAATCTCGGCAGTGCCTTGCGAAACCAGCCGAATAATCGATCACTGATCAGTAGGCGCCGTAATGGCTTGATTGCAAACCCCATCAGGGTGACAGCAACAATACCGTTGGCAAACCGAAACCAGCTCGGGACATAAAAGAGATGTCGCAATTCGGTCCACATCACGGTCAGCCCCACCATGATCGCCATCGCAACAATGAGGGAAGTCCGGTTGTAAGCCAGAATCATGACTGTCAACAAGAGGATGCAGAAGTAGAGAAACTCCATGGCCATCATCTTATGTGCCATTCAATCGGAGGGTCAAGATAACTCTTGAAACCAGCGCAGGAACATTGCGTACCTGCAGTGATCACCGTAAAATCCCCGGGGTTTACTTAACGATTCTTCCGGCACCAGGGTGTCGCAATACTAAACCATAAAATACAAATAGATATGGGGAGTTTTTAATTGGCTTCTGAAAGAACATTATCAATCATAAAACCGGATGCGGTAGCAAAAGACGTGATCGGTGAAATATACACCCGTTTTGAGCAGGCAGGACTAAAAATTATTGCTGCCCGCATGAAGCATCTGACCCGCGACGAGGCAGAGCAGTTCTATAGCGTGCATCGTGAACGTCCTTTTTTCGGCGATCTGGTTGAATTCATGACGTCCGGTCCTGTGATGATCCAGGTACTGGAAGGTGAAAGTGCGATTATGCGCAATCGTGAACTGATGGGTGCAACCAATCCTGCAGAAGCAGCACCGGGAACCATCAGGGCTGATTTCGCTAAAAGCATTGATGCCAACGCCGTGCATGGTTCTGACGGTCCGGATACCGCGAAAACCGAGATTGCCTGCTTCTTTTCCGCTGACGAGATCAGTTCACGCTGATTGTTCAGGCTATGACGGTCACGCAGACAAAAATTAATCTTTTCGATCTTGATCGCGAAGGCCTGCGTGATTTTTTCGAATCGATTGGCGAAAAGCCGTTTCGGGCTGACCAGATTCTCAAGTGGGTCTATCACCAGCAGGTTGTGGATTTTGAAATGATGACCAATCTTTCGAAATCGCTGCGCGACAAGCTGGCGAAGCTTGCAACCATTACGCCACCGAAAGTGATTCGCGAGCAGGTTTCTACCGATGGAACGGTCAAGTGGCTGCTCGGGTTTGGTGGGTCCAATGCTGTTGAAACTGTGTTCATCCCTGAAACCAAACGCGGGACCTTGTGCATTTCGTCTCAAATAGGCTGTGCACTCAACTGCAGTTTTTGCTCGACCGGTGCGCAGGGATTCAATCGCAACCTGACCAGCGGTGAAATCATCGGGCAGGTCTGGATGGCCGCGAAAGCCCTGGGGCACGAGAGAAATGGCAAGCGCCAGATTACCAATGTTGTGCTGATGGGCATGGGAGAACCGTTGGTCAACTTCGAGGCGGTCGCACCTGCGCTTTCTGTTCTGCGTTCCGACCTGGGGTTTGGCCTGGCAGCGAAACGGGTCACCGTATCCACGGCTGGCATGGTGCCCGGCATCGACCTCCTGAGGGAAACCGTGGATGTAGCATTGGCAGTGTCGCTTCATGCGCCACAAGACGACCTGCGTGAACAACTGGTGCCTCTGAACAGGAAGTATCCCATCAGGGACCTGATGGCTGCCTGTCAGCGCTATGTCGCCGGAAAGCACAAAAGAAGTGTGACCTTCGAGTACACGCTGATCGATGGGGTCAACGATCACCCTGAACATGCACGCAAACTGGTGAAGCTCCTGAGGCGTCTGCCAAGCAAGCTTAATCTCATTCCGTTCAATCCATTTCCCGGAACAAGCTACCGCTGTTCCAGTGCTGAGAAAATTAACAAGTTCAAGGAAATCGTCATGGCTGGAGGGTTGATTGCCACAGTCAGGAAAACACGGGGAGATGATATTGATGCAGCCTGCGGTCAGCTGGCTGGCAAATTCAAGGACCGCACACGCAGGAGTTCTACCCTGAGAATGAAAATGACCGATACATCTGCAGTGGAGGCGGCACGGTGAAGCACATCAAATTCAATTTGCAATTTTATGTGTCGATTCTGTTCAGCCTGATCGTTACCGCATGTGTTTCTGCAACACCGGAAGAAGATGAGTCTGCCGCTCGACGAGCTGCGGAAACCAATACCGAGCTCGGTCGCCAGTACATGAGCAGGGGTGATTACGAGATTGCTCTGGATAAACTCAAACGTGCCATCGCACACGATAAGACTTACGCTCCCGCCCACACCGTTCTGGCATACCTTTACGAGTATGTCGGGGATGACGAGATGGCGGGCAGGGAATATCGGGAAGCAGTGAAGTACGATCCTGATGATGGATCAACAAACAACAACTACGGTGCATTTTTGTGTTCGACGGGCGATTGGAAAGAATCCGAGAAGTATTTCGAGAAAGCACTGGCTGATCCCTTTTATGATACGCCGGCTCTGGCTTTGTCCAATGCCGGTTTATGTGCGTTTAACTCAGGTGATCTGGACAAGGCCGAGGTGTATTTGAGACAATCACTGGAATACGATCCCAACTTGCCTGCTTCTTTGCTGGCCATGGGACGAATCAGCTACGAGCGTGAACAGTTTTTGAACGCCAGAGCATTCCTGCAAAGATATGAGATTGCTTCCGCTCACACTGAAGAAAGCCTTTTGCAAGCCTACCGGATTGAGAAGGCACTCGGTGATGAGGTTGCGGCGAGTGATTATCGTCGGCAACTGATACAGGAATTCCCCCAGTCAAATGCGGCAAAACAGCTGACCAGGGAACCAACACAATAAAAATGATAAAAAACGAACATCAAGCAGAATTGATCCTGACCCCACCCGGCGAACGTTTACAGCATGCACGTGAAGCTCGCGGCCTGAGCGTCGCTCAGATTTCGAAAAAGACCCTGATCAGGGAACGAATCATTCGCTCTATAGAGAACGACGATACTGGTTGGATCGCGCCGATATACCTGCGCGGTTACGTAAAGACTTATGCGAAAGAAGTGGGCCTTGATCCGGCCCTGCTTGAAGCTGAAGCCCGAGCTGCTTCAGGGGATGACCCTGAGCTTCGTTCAGTATTCAATATTGATCCGAAACGCGGTTTTACCGAGCGCTGGCTGAAGTCAGGTGGTTACCTGGTCGCAACCGCGCTGATCGCAGCACTTGTATGGCAGGTGACGCAGCAGGCCGTTCAGCTCTCGGAGGGAACCCGCAGCGTCGCAGGTTCGGAAACTGCGCCGGCGCAGGACAGCGACTCCAGAAATGAGAATATTACAAATTCATCCCGACAGAATTCACACCTGGCCGCTTCAATAGCTTCACTTGAGAAACTCAACACATCTCCTGAAAGCAGGTCATCAGTTGCGCATGAAGCCTGGTCTGCCATCAATACACCCGTTTCAGATCTGCAACTGCTGAATATTCGGGTTTCCGCTGACAGCTGGGTGGAAATCATCGACAGTAAAGGTGCGATCCTGGAAAAGGATTTGCTGCGCGGTGGAAACGAGCGTCATTACAAGGGAACACCACCTTTCGAGGTGATGCTGGGTCGTCCATCGGCAGTTGAGGTTGAGTACAATGGCGAGAGCGTTGACCTGGAACCCCACATCAGGGGTGATGTGGCGCGCCTGACACTGGGTGTGGCTGATAAGCCGCAGCCGGAAGAATAAGCCAATCTGCAGAAACCCTGTCCTTTACACGGAAGTCGAATTTCCAAAGTGAATTCCAAGATTCAATCCGTTAAGGGTATGCACGATATCGTGCCCTCGGACATGCCATGCTGGCATTTCCTGGAGACAAATTTGCGCCAGGTGATGGCCCGCTACGGTTTTGAAGAAATTCGAACGCCAGTTGTCGAAAAATCAACGCTTTTCGAAAGGGCGATCGGAGACAGTACCGATGTGGTCGAGAAAGAAATGTACAGTTTCGAAGACAAGGGCGGTGAACGCCTTAGTCTGAGACCGGAAGGTACCGCTGCGGTCGTTAGAGCAGCCATCCAGAACGGCTTGCTTTATGCAGCACCGCTGAGGCTGTGGTATTGCGGACCAATGTTCCGTCGTGAACGCCCCCAGCGTGGTCGCACCCGCCAGTTTCACCAGGTTGGTGTTGAGGCATTCGGAGCAACCGGTCCGGATATCGATGCTGAAGTGATTGCACTGGGAGAATCCCTGTGGCGGAGCCTGGGGCTTGGAGATTTACGCCTGGAGATCAACTCCCTGGGAACTGTCCAGGAGCGACTTGAATTTCGCAATGATCTTCGCTCCTACCTGGAGTCACGAAAGGATGCCCTTGATGAGGACAGCCTGAGGCGATTGGACCGAAATCCATTGCGTATTCTGGACAGCAAAAACCCGGTGGTGCAGGAGGCACTCAGCGATTCACCGAATCTTGCTGACTACCTGGGGCAGGAATCAAGAGATCATTTTACGAAGTTGCTGAATTTTCTGGACGAACTTGGTGTCGGATACGTGGTTAACCCACGACTTGTACGAGGTCTGGATTACTACAGTCACGCTGTGTTCGAGTGGATCAGCGAAGATCTTGGCGCACAGGGAACGATTTGTGCTGGTGGCCGATACGACGGGCTGGTCGAAATGCAGGGTGGCAAGCCATGGCCGGCAGTTGGCTTTGCCATGGGTTTGGAACGAATCGTGGAATTGTTGAGGCAGGCGCATGAATTCGAGGCTCAGCCACCCCATGTATACCTGGTTCTGGCTGGTTCTGAAACGTCAGGTCCCGGTTTGTTGCTTGCAGAACGCCTGCGAGAAGAGCTGCCGGCACTGCGCCTTGTCAGTAACGTTGGAGGCGGGAGTTTCAAGGCACAGTTCAGGCGGGCTGACCGAAGTGGTGCCAGGGTGGCACTGGTACTGGGTGAAGACGAGATTTCTTCCGGTACTGCAACGGTGAAATTTTTGAGGGAAGATGTACCACAGAAAACAGTTCCGATGGATTCAGTTGGAGATTTGCTTCTGAAGGTGGTTCAGTCCTGAATAAAATTGAAAACAAAACACAAACGAATCATAAATTTAGATAGAATATGCGGCCCCGAAAACGGGCTGGTTCATCAATAAGAGAATATCGAGCAAAACAATGGCCGAATACTTTAACGAACACGAGCAGGGCGAAGCTGTAAAAAAATGGCTCCGGGAAAATGGAGGCGCGATCGTCATGGGCCTGGTCATCGCTTTTGGCGGCCTGTTTGGCGTCAGGCAGTGGCAGTCCTGGGATGTTAACCAGAAGCAGCGGGCTTCGGCCGAGTTTGAAATCATGAGCCAGTTGTTGTCCGAGGATCAGCTGGATGCGGCCATGGACAATTACCAGACACTGAAAGAAGATTTTTCTGAGTCGCCCTATGCATCGCTGGCTGCCTTGCAAATGGCGAGGGCTCGCCTCGATGCTGGCCAGACTGATCTGGCAGTGACCCTCTACCAATTCGTGGCGGACAATGGCACTCCCTCTGCATTGAAGACGATCGGTACCGAGCGCCTGGCCCGCGTATTGCTGGACCAGGGCAAACCTGAAGAAGCCATTTCACTGTTGGATCAAAACTCAGGAACCACTGGGTTTGAAGCGTCCACGGCTGAAGTTCGTGGCGATATCTATTCTGCACTCGGCAGAACAGAGGAGGCGATCGACAGCTATCAGCTGGCCCTGGATACCCTTGAGGAAGGGGTCGGAGATCGTGGTTTCCTTGAGTTGAAACTGAAGTCGCTGGGTGGCGTGCCTGCTGAAACCGAAAGTGAAGACGGCAACCAGTCGTGAAATTCCGGATCCTACTTGCCCTGATTGTATTTAGCCTGCTTCTTCCGGGTTGTGCCTGGGTTCGCGGGTGGGGAACACCAGAGCCGGGTGACCCGGCTGAACTGGTCAAGTTTGATGAAACCCTCAAGGTTAAAAAGGTCTGGTCCACTTCTGTTGGTGATGGCACTGGTAAACAGGGCGTGGGGATTTTACCGGTTTATGTCAGCGGAACCATCTACACCGCAGACTACAAAGGTCGAATCACTGCAGTAGCTGCCGAAAATGGCAACAAGACCTGGCAAAACAAAACGGATCTTCCGTTTTCCAGCCCTCCGGGTATCGATGGGCCGTTGCTTGTCATTGGCACAATCGACGGGCAGGTGCAGGCATTCAATTCAGAGACAGGCAGTGAGCTATGGCAAACCCGTGTTTCATCTGAAGTGCTGGCGGCTCCGGCGATCGCAGATGGAATCGTGATTGTGCGCTGCATCGACGGACGTGTCTTCGGTCTTGATGCCAGTAATGGCAATCGACTCTGGATTCATGACCGCAGCGTACCATTGTTAACGCTTAGAGGTAATGCCGCACTGCTGGCCCGGGCGGGGGCTGTGTTCGTTGGTTACGACGATGGCACAATCGTAGCCCTGAGGCTTGAGGATGGAGCGGTCATCTGGGAGCAGAATATCGTCAACCAGGAAGGTCGAACCGAGCTGGACCGTCTGGCAGACGTCGGCGACCAGATGGTAATGGTGGCCTCGGATCTGATTGTTTCCAGTTATAAAAATCGCGTAACAGCCCTTGCCGGAAATTCCGGGCGCCTTCTCTGGTTCAAGGATATTCCGTCAGCAACCGGGGTGCAGGTGGAACGTGTCAATCTCGTTATGAGCGACAAAAACGGGGAAGTGTGGCTGCTCGATCGCAGAAACGGCTCGACCATGTGGAAGCAGGATTCATTGCTCAATCGTGGGCTGACGAGGCCAGCTTTTTATGGCACCAATGTCGTCGTTGGTGATGCTCAGGGTTACCTGCACTGGATAGACACCGAATCAGGCCAGTTCGTGGCTCGTATTCGTGAGGGCAGGAAAGGGTTCGCAGGCGCACCGATTTCAGTGGGCACGACACTTTATGTCATGACGAACAAGGGCACACTTGCAGCTTATCGCGCTGGCGCAGCGTTGTAATGCTATGCGGGACAAAAGATGCTTCCCGTTGTAGCCATTGTTGGTAGGCCGAATGTCGGCAAATCAACCCTCTTCAATGTACTGACAGGTACCCGGGACGCCCTTGTAGCCGATTTGCCCGGAGTTACCAGGGATCGGCAGTACGGCATCGCCCGTGCCGGATCAACTCCTTACGTTCTCATCGATACCGGCGGACTGGTCAGTCACAGTGAAGGAATTGAATTTCTCACCGCCAGGCAGGTTCAGATCGCCATAAATGAGGCAGATATCGTCCTGTTTGTCGTGACAGCAACAGAGGGTCTGACAACCGAGGACCAGGAAGTGGCGCAGGTTCTGCGCAAGAGTTCCAAGCCTGTATTGCTGGTGGTAAACAAGTCGGAATCCTATGACCAGGTTTCCGCAACCGCGGATTTTTCCAGCCTTGGAATGGGCGAGGGACTGGCAGTTTCAGCGGCACATCGACGTGGCATGTCCGAATTGGCGCAGGCCACTGACGAGATGTTGCCGCCCGGTGTCGAGGAAGAACCCGATCCGGAGGACAACACCATCCGTGTCGCGATACTGGGGCGTCCGAATGTCGGCAAATCAACACTGGTCAATCGCCTTCTGGGTGAAGAGCGCCTGCTGGCCTACGACCAGCCCGGAACCACCCGGGACTCCATCACCACGCCACTAGAGCGCGATGGTCAAAAGTATGAACTGATCGATACAGCCGGCGTTCGTCGGCGCGCCCGGATCGGTGAAGCCCTGGAGAAATTCAGCGTCATCAAGGCCCTGCAGGCCATAGATCGTGCACACGTTGTTGTGCTTATGCTCGATTCAAACGAGGGACTCACCGATCAGGATACAACCCTTCTGGGGCATATCCTGGAACAGGGCAGGGCATTGGTGATCGCGCTCAACAAGTGGGACGGCCTGGACGATGACCATCGCAAACAGGTGCTGCAGAACATGGACCGCAAGCTGCAATACGTTCCCTGGGCGAAAAAGGTCACCATATCTGCGCTTCACGGTTCAGGCATTCGCGAGCTCATGAGGGCTGTCAACATTGCCTGGCGAAGTGCCACCCGGGACCTTCCAACGCCCGAACTGACGCGTGTGCTTCAGAAGGCTTACCAGGATCACCAGCCGCCCATGAGTCAGGGCCGCGCAGCACGACTTCGCTATGCGCACGCCGGTGGAAAACTGCCTCCGAGAATCATCATTCATGGTAATCGCACCCGGACCCTGCCCGATGCCTATCGCCGCTACCTGGCAAACATCTTTATCAACCACTTCAAATTGCAGGGGACGCCGATTGCATTGATATTTCGTGATTCGGATAACCCTTACAAGGGACGCAAGAACACGCTAAACAAACGACAGGTGGCAAAGCGCCAACGACTCAAGAAGTTCGCAGGAAAAAAAGGCAGGGGCCGGAATTAGCCGTAAAACCGGCTAGAGCCTCCAGGCGGACAGGTTCTGTTCGATGATTCTGCGAAATTCGCTGTCATCAGGAGCCACCTCGGATGGCCAGGTTTCAACCAGGTCGCCGTCTTTCCCAAACAGGTACTTGCAGAAGTTCCAGCGGGGCAATACATCTTCGGTGAATTCTTCAACCATTGCCACGAACATGGGGTGAGCATCAGGCCCATTGAAAGTCTGTTTTGAAGTCATGGGAAAAGTGACATCAAACTTTTGAGTGCAAAACGACTTGATCTCTGCTTCGCTGCCAGGTTCCTGGCCGCCGAAATCATTGCTGGGCATACCAATCAGTACCAGGCCGGACTGGTGGTATTCGTGATACAAGCGCTGGAGTTTTTCGTATTGCGGCGTGTATCCGCACTCCGAGGCTGTATTCACAAGCAGTATCGGTTGTCCACGCCAGCGCTCCAACGGCATGGTGGCATCATCGATCGATCGAAAGGTGTATTCGTAAATATTCATTTATTTTCTTCACAAATTCTAACCCAGCGGGTTTTCTAATGCTTTTGATCCGGTACAATTCTCCGCCATGAGTAAAACCGCAAAAATTCTCGATGGGCTGGAAGTCAGTAAGGCTATCATCGCGACGGTCCGCAAAGCGATAGAAAAGCATGTCGAAAAGGGTGGAAAACGCCCGGGGCTGGCGGTTGTGCTGGTCGGTAATGACCCGGCCTCGGCAGTTTATGTTCGTGCCAAGCGGCGGGATTGTGAAAAGGCCGGGATCATCGCCCGGGATTTTGACCTCCCGGATACAACCACCCAGGATGAATTGCTCGGCCTGATTGACCAGCTCAATAACGACCCGGATATTCACGGCATCCTGGTTCAGTTGCCTTTGCCCGGACACATCAGGGAATCTGCCGTGACCAACAGCATCATGTGGCAAAAGGATGTTGACGGCTTTCACGCCTTCAATGTCGGAAAACTCGCGCTCAGGCAGCCTGGGTTAAGGCCATGTACTCCAAGAGGTGTCATGAGTTTGCTTGGCTATTACGGCATCAAGGTGATTTACAAGCATGCAGTGGTCGTAGGCGCTTCCAATATCGTTGGCAGGCCGATGTCTCTTGAGCTTCTGTACCAGGGCGCGACAGTGACAACAGCGCACAGATTTACCAATGACCTCGAATCTCTAGTTCGGCAGGCCGATCTTTTGATCAGTGCCATAGGTAAACGCGGCATCATCAGTTCTGACTGGATTCCCGATGATTGTATTGTTGTAGACGTCGGCATTAATCGAACATCAAAAGGTAAACTGACCGGCGATATCGATTACCAGCCGGCAGCTCAAAAAGCATCCTGGATCAGTCCTGTCCCCGGTGGTGTCGGGCCGATGACCAGGGCCACGCTGATGCAAAACACAGCGGAAGCAGCAGGGATCGAAATCGTACTGCCAACCAAAAAGGACGTCTAGACCAGTCTCTTTTACGAGTCGCGTCGATTTTCCAGCTCAGCCCTGAATTCTGAGACCTGGTCATCACTCAGGGATTCACCTTCCGGATAGGGAAGCGGCAACGCACTCATTGCCTGCTTGATGGTTTCTGCGATTTTCCAGCGGGCATACCACCTTTCATCAGCCGGAATACAGAACCAGGGAGCCCAGGGCCGCGATGTTTCGTTGAACATTTGCAATACAGCCTGATCGTATTGATCCCTCAAACGGGCTTCCCTGAGATCACCGGTCGAAAACTTCCAGCGTTTTTCAGGGTCATCCAGTCTTTCCAGAAACCTGCGAGCTTGTCTCTGAGGCGAGACGTTCAGCCAGAATTTCAATACCAGTGTATTTGATTGCGCAAGATGTAATTCGTGTTCGCGAATGGCCTGGTAACGAGCCGGCCAAAGTGTTTCTACCGGAGGTGGGTAGCCAGCATATTGTGAGTCGAGATAGCCGGGGTGAACGCGCACCACCAGGACTTCTTCATAATAGCTGCGGTTGAAAATGCCGATTTCGCCATCCCTGGGCAATGCTTTGCTGGTGCGCCACAGAAAGTCATGCTCCACTTCCTGTTCGCTAGGACTCTTGAATGAAGTAACTTTCAGTCCGCCAGGATTGACACCTTTAAACACCTCCCTGACCGCGCCGTCTTTACCTGCTGCATCAAGCGCCTGGAATATCGCCAGGACGCTGAAACGTTTGGAGGCCTGCAATGCCTGCTGCAGTTCCCTGATGTCTTTTCGCGATTCGCGTGTCTGGTCTTTTGAGTCTTTCCATTGTTCCACGGGCATGTAAGTGTCAGGCGCTGCCTGCAATCCGGCGTCATACGCAATTCGGAAAGTTGAATCCGTCGCCGCTATGGCTTTGCCAATGGCGGGTTGAAACCAGGGCTGTTTCACAATTTAATCTCTCTCAAGAATAGCAGTGACACCCATTCCGCCGGCAGCACATACTGAAATCAAGCCCCGGCCAGATCCTTCCTGTTCAAGAATTTCACTCAATGTGGCCACGATCCGCGCGCCAGTCGCTGCAAAAGGATGACCCACTGCAAGACTGCTTCCACGTGTGTTCAGTTTCTTGCGATCAATCTGACCCAGCGGTTCATCGAGACCCAGGCGATCACGACAATAATCTTCGGATTCCCACGCTTTGAGTGTGCAAAGCACCTGTGCCGCGAAAGCCTCGTGAATTTCATAAAAATCGAAGTCCTGCAACGACAGCCCGGATGCCTTCAGCATCTCTGCAACAGCGATCGCAGGTGCCATCAGCAGGCCCTCATCGTTCACGAAGTCGACTGACGCTGAACGTCCGGCCGTCAGATAAGCCTGAACGGGCAGGCCGCGCTCCCTGGCCCAGTCTTCTGATGCAAGCAATACTGAGGCTGCACCGTCAGTCAAAGGCGTGCTGTTGCCGGCAGTCAGTGTGGCGTCCTTCCTTCGTGAAAATGCAGTTCTCAGACCTTCCATCTGCTCCATACTTGAATCTGCACGAATGTTGCCGTCACGGGCCAGGCCATTCCAGGGTTGAACCAGGTCATCGTAGAAGCCTTCATCGTAGGCCCTGGCCGCATTGCGATGGCTTTCCAGTGCAAGACGATCCTGCGCTTCTCTCTCGATACCCCACTCTCTTGCCATTCGTTCACAATGCTGTCCCATTGAGAGGCCGGTTCTGGGTTCACCATTGGTAGGTGATTGTGGCTTGAGTTCGCCAAATGACATTCCCTTGAACGCCCCAAGCCGCTGTCCTGCCGAGCGCGCCGTGCTGGCCTTGATCAGGCGTCCTGCAAACTTGTCGCCAAACACGATGGGGGCATCGGACGTGGTGTCTGAACCAGCGGCGATGGCGCAATCAATCTGGCCAGTGGCAATCTTTGCACCGAGGCTGAGTGCTGCCTGGAGGCTGGTGCCACATGCTTGCTGCACGGTGATGCCGGTCGTCAATGGCGACAATGATGTTGAAAGGACTGCCTCTCGTGCAAGGTTGAAGTCACGCGAATGTGAAATCACGGCACCAGCCATGACCTCGTCAATCTGTGTGCCTTTCAGTTCAAAACGCCCAACCAGGCCCTCTATGGCGGCAGAAAGCATATCCAGGTTGGATTTTTTTGCATAATTTTTGTGAGAGCGCGCAAAAGGGATTCGGCTGCCGCCGATGACAGCAACTCTTCTGGTGTTCTGGTTCATGATTGCTCTCCCTTCTGGTCGAGGTAGTGCATGGGACCGCCCCTGAACGGCGCAAAACCTGTGCCAAACACCATGCCGGCATCAAGTACATCCTTGTCTTCGACGATTCCATCTGCCAGGCAGGCCCGGCATTCTTCAAAGTAGGGCTCCATCAGCGATTCGGCCAGCGTGCCGAGGTTGGTTCCTTCTACAGCATCCTTGTCCTTGACTGGCTTGCCGTCTTTCCAGACATAAAAACCCTCACCGGATTTCTTGCCCAGTTTGCCCTTGTCAACCATGGACTTGAGTGTTTCGGCCTCACTTTTCGCTGCTTCACCTCCAAGCATCCCGATGACGTGTAATCCCACATCCAGTCCGACTGTGTCGGCCAGTTCCACCGGGCCCATTGGCATACCAAACTCACGGGCTGCAGCATCAATTGCCTCAATGGGTACACCCTGTTCCTGGTGAATTTGCATTGCCTTGCGCATGTAGGGAGCAAGAACCCGGTTCACCAGGAATCCGGGGCTGCTCTTGACCGGCAGTGGAAAGCGGTTGATCTGTCCACAGAACGACCCGCCGCGCCTGATCTGTTCGTGATCGGTCTCTTTGCCATAAACAATTTCAACAAGTGGCATTTTTGCCACCGGGTTGAAAAAGTGAAGACCAATCAGTCTTTCCGGTTTTTCAAGAACGGTTGCCAGTTCGGATAAAGGAATGGCTGATGTATTTGTAGCCAGGATGGCATCGGACTTCATCCGGGGTTCGATGTCCGCAAACAGACTTCTCTTGGCTTCTGCATTTTCAAAAATCGCTTCAATGATGACATCAGCGCGGGCCACTCCGTTTCCTTCAACATCCGGAATCAGTCGGCTTTTGGCACCGGCAACAAGATCCGGGCTGCGAAGCTTTTTCCTAAATAGTTTTGCTGCGCGTTTCAGGGCGGGTTCGACATACTTCATTTCACGATCCTGAAGTGTCACCTCCAGGCCCTGGAGAACACACCATGCAGCGATATCGCCTCCCATCACTCCAGCACCAATGACGTGAACACGCCGTGCTTTGAATTCTGAATCCTTGCCAAAACCCTTGAGTCGTTCCATGAGGAAAAACACCCTTCGCAGACCTTTTGAGGAATCTGTCGTGATTAACCGCCCGACCCGTTCCGCCTCCTCATCCAGCATGTCACCGAAGTCATCACCGTGTCGTTCCCACGCATCAATCAACTCAAAGGGAGCAGGGTAGTGACGCGGATTGGCACGGGCTGAAGTCTTTTTCCGCATGACATTTGAAAGCCAGCCACGGAAAGGGGAGGCATTGCTGGTGCGCGCTACGAATCCGGGTTTTCGACTTTTTTTCTTTTTTAGTACGGCTCGACGGCCGGCCCAGCGTAATGATTTGTGTATGCCAACCAGCTCATCAACCAGACCTGCGGCTCGTGCGGCTCCTGGTCGAAGGTTTCGTGTTGAAAGCATGATTTCCATGGCCTTCATGCCGCCTATCTGGCGTGTAGAGCGTGCACTGCCACCAAACCCGGGATAGATTCCAAGCTTGATTTCAGGAAACCCGAGGCGTGTTTTTTCATCATTTCGAACGATGCGATAATCAAAGGCCAAAGCGAGCTCAAGGCCACCCCCAAGGCAAAATCCTTCGATGATGACTGCGGTTGGAAAGCTCAATTTTTCAATTCGATCAAACAGGGCATGAACCTCACGAATCGAGGCGGATGCTGCAGCCGGGTCTTCGACATCATCAAATTCACGAACGTCAGCACCGACAATGAAACTTCCGGGCTTGCCGGATTGCAGGACCAATCCTGCTGGCGGTTGTTTTTCCAGCTGACTGACAATTTCTTCCAGTTCTGCCAGGACTTCCCTGGACAGGCTGTTGGTGTTTTCGTCTTTCCTGTCCAATGTCAGCCAGGTGATCTGATCAATGTCAGATTCCAGACTCCAATGACGGTAGCTCATGGCGTTTTCGCCTTCACTCATTTCAGATTCCTTATTCCGTACGGTCGAGTATGGTGATCAAGAATTATAAAAGATGGCGTCCTGCAGAACCAATTTCCAGTGCCGCTAGGGCAAAGAATATCCGGCTTTTCTCAACAATCTTGCAGTTTCAATCAGGGGCAGGCCGACTATGGCGGTAGGATCCTGACTGAAAACAGACTCAAACAGGCTGATTCCCAGTGCTTCAGCCCGAAAACTGCCTGCACAGCCAAAAGGCTTGTCAATATCCACATAACGAGCGATTTCGGCTTCGTTGAGTTGACGAAATTCCGCGGTTGTCTCAACCAGGGCATGTCCAATCTCGTTGTCTCTGCTCATGACCGCGACAGCAGTCAGGAAATGAACACATCCACCACTGTACCGAAGAAGGTTTTGTATTGCGGTTTCACGGTTGCCTGGTTTGCCGATCAGGTGGCCCTGGTAAACTGCAACCTGGTCAGATCCGATGATGGTGCAATCGGGATGCGCAGCTGCGACCGCCTGGGCTTTGTGCACTGCAAGCCTGATTGCGAGATCATGAGGCAGCTCGGCATCAAGCGGTGATTCATCGATTTCCGGTGAAACCTGATCGAAAGGAATACCCAGTCTTTTGAGCATTGAAGCCCTGTAGGGGCTTGATGAAGCTAATATAAGTCGATCCAAGGGTGTCTCGCAGTCAGTTTTTGTAGTAAAATTGCCGGTTTGCTTAAAACGCTCTTGTTAAAATGCTCTTGCCTCGGGCCAGACATTAAAACACGAAGTGACTGATTATTTGTCAGCTCATTCCTGAAATTGGTGGTTTGATCATCCAGGGTGAGGAAATTTACTGAGCAGGGATTGTGAAGCGATGTCGAGGGAATTTCCAGACTTTGTCGAACCCTGGAGAATGGCGGATGGTCGCCGGTCGATTGGTGGCACCATACCACTGGCACGACTGAAGCGCTTATTGCCTTTGTTGGATTCATCGGATGGCGACGCCACTTTCAGGCTGAATTTTGGCTACGACGCTCAACAAAGAGCGGTGGTGACCGTAAAAGTCGAGGCTGAGCTGAAGCTGATTTGCCAGACAAGCCTTGAGCCTTATTTTGAGAATGTTCGGCAACGTTCGGAATTGCTGATCATTTCAGACCAGGCGGACCAGGCAAATCTTTCTGAACAGGAAGAGTTTTTGCTGGTAGATGAAGGTCGGTTTGCCGTGGCGGACCTTGTTGAAGATGAGTTACTGCTCGCTGTTCCGCAGATTCCCAGGAATCCGGAACTGAACTCTGAGGCGGGCTACGTCGTCAGCGAAGAGTCTGGGGAAGAGAATATTCAACGGCCATTTGAGTCGTTGGCGGAATTAATGAAAAATCGGGCAAAACAGTAAAGCGAATTGCGTATTACGAATTGCAAATAGAGTTTTGGAATTTTGGATTGACCAGGAGTATTGAGATGGCTGTACAAAAAAGTAAGAAAACACCGTCACGTCGCGGAATGCGACGTTCGCATGATTCACTCAGCGCGCCAACGCTTTCAGTTGAGCCCACGACGGGTGAAACGCACAGGCGTCATCACGTAAGCCCGGAAGGATATTACAAAGGCAAGAAAGTCATCGAGCGGAACGTTCCCGAGTTCGACGAAGACTGAAACTGAGCGAACAGCAGCCCGGCTTTATGGCTGATAAAAACAAGGCTGTTATAGCGGTTGACGCGCATGGTGGTGATCACGGTCTGGATGTAACACTTCCGGCCACTCTGGACGCCCTGGAGGCAGACCACCATCTTGAGATACGAATGCTTGGCCGCCAGGCTGATTTTGATCAGTTCCTGGCGGCCAAATCCGTTGCGGGCATCAATCCTCAGGTAAAAGACCGGTTCGATTTTGTAGCGGTTGAGACTGAGTTGGCGATGGATGTCAGTCCGATTGCGGCACTGCGCAGAGGCAAGGGCAGCAGCCTGTGGGAGGCCATTGCCCTGGTTGCCAATGGTGAGGCAGATGCGTGTGTCAGTGGTGGGAGTACGGGGGCGATGATGGCGCTTGGTGTGCGCCTGTCAGGAATGCTGACCGGAATTGAACGTCCCGTACTGATGTCCTATGTCCCGAATGCATCGGGTTTCACCGGTGCACTTGATCTCGGAGCAAATCTGAGTGTCAGTGAACGGCAGTTGGTACAGTTTGCTGTCATGGGCTCAATTACAGCCGAACATGTGGACGGGATTGAAAATCCGAGGGTAGGGCTGCTCAATGTTGGGCATGAGGACAACAAGGGGCCAGTTATCGTTCAGGCAGCTCATGCATTGCTCAAGGAAATGCCTCTGAATTACGTCGGCTTCGTTGAGGGGAACGACCTGTATGCAGGCTCGGTGGATGTGGCTGTCTGCGATGGCTTCACGGGCAACCTGGTGCTCAAGTCAAACGAGGGTTTGGCACGAATGATCACCAGCCAGATGAAAAATGCCATGCGTGGTTCATTTCGCGGTCGGTTAGGCGCCTGGATTGCCAGGCCGGCACTGAAAAGTTTACTGGTCAGGCTCGATCCTTCCGCTCATAATGGTGCGCCTTTGCTGGGCCTCAGGGGCAACGTGATCAAGAGTCACGGCCACGCTAACAAGGCAGCATTCACACAGGCGATTTTCGAAGCTGCGAAAACTGCCCGGAAAAAATTGCCGAAACGTATAGACAGCCTGATACAGCAGTACAACCTGGAGGCGTGATTTGAAATATTCGAGAATTGCAGGCACAGGCAGCGCGTTGCCGGACAAGGTTGTGACCAATCACGATCTTGAGTCCATGATGGACACCACCGACGAATGGATCCAGTCCCGCACCGGAATCAGGGAGAGAAGGGCAATTGTCGATGGCGAGACAACAGTTTCGCTATCAGAAATCGCTTGTCGCCGTGCCCTGGAAGCGGCCGACGTCGACCCGAAGGAAATTGACCTTTTTGTTCTTGGTACAACCACGCCTGACCTGATCTTTCCGAGCTCTGCCTGTTTGCTTCAACCCCGGCTGGGGTTGGGTGAATGCGGGGCCATGGATGTCAACGCTGCATGTTCCGGTTTCATGTACGCACTCAGTATCGCAGATAAGTATATTCGCACCGGCGATGCGAAAAAGGTTCTGGTTGGCGGAGCTGAAACGCTGACTCAGATGATTAACTGGAATGCCCGTGATACCGCCGTTTTGTTCGGTGACGGAGCTGGTGCGGTTGTGCTTGAAGCAAGTGATGAGCCCGGAATTCTTTCCACCCATATTCACGCCAGCGGAAAAGAAGCTGATCTTTTGTGCACTGATGTTGGTGTTTCACGAGGTTTCGACCGGCTTCAGGAAAATGATGGTCGCGCCGAGATTTACATGAAAGGCAACGAGGTTTTCAAATTTGCTGTTCGGACCCTGGGGCGAATCGTTGACGAAACGCTCGAGGCAAACAACGTCAGCAAAGAGGAACTCGACTGGCTGATCCCACACCAGGCGAACCTGAGAATCATTTCAGCCACGGCCCGAAAACTGAATATGAGCATGGACCAGGTCGTGATCACAGTGGACCGTCATGGAAACACCTCTGCAGCTTCCGTGCCGTTGGCTCTTGACGAAGCCGTTCGTGATGGCCGTATTCAGCGTGGTCAGTTGATGTTGCTGGAAGCTTTCGGCGGGGGGTTCACCTGGGGCTCAGCGCTGATCCGCTACTAATTCAATTAATTACTAACTCTGATTTATGAATTCTGAAACTGTATTTTTGTTTCCGGGACAAGGTTCCCAGTCTGTTGGAATGTTGTCAGATCTGTACCACAACCATTCTGTGGCAGAAAAGACGTTCAACGAGGCGTCGGACGTACTTGGTTATGACTTGTGGGACATTTGCCAAAATGGACCTGAAACCCGGCTGAATCAAACTGAAGTGACCCAGCCCGCCATGTTGGCGGCTGACGTTGCCACCTGGCGCATATGGTGTGACCTGGGTGGGGCTGCTCCAACACAAATGGCTGGCCATAGCCTCGGGGAATACGCGGCCCTGGTGGCGGCTGATTCCATCGATTTTAAGGATGCTGCCAGACTGGTCTCGCTTCGTGGAAAACTGATGCAAACGGCGACACCCGAGGGCACTGGCGCCATGGCTGCTGTCCTTGGGCTTGAAGATCAGCAGGTTGAAAAAATCTGCCAGGACGTAACATCCGGAACAACCGTTTCCTGTGCCAACTTTAATTCACCTGGACAAGTGGTGATTGCCGGACACACCGGGGCAGTCGAAAAAGCCTGTGAAGCGGCAAAAGCAGCAGGTGCAAGACGAGCCATATTGTTGCCTGTTTCTGTGCCTTCTCATTGTGTGCTGATGAAAGGTGCAGCAGAACAGCTTTCCAATGCACTGGATGATATCGAGATTCGCACCCCTGCAATCCCTGTGGCCCATAACATTGATGGCCGCTCCCGCATGGATCCTTCAGAAATACGTTCTGCACTTTCCGCCCAGCTTTGGCAGCCGGTGCAGTGGACCGCGACCATGAATGGTTATGCCGCTATGGGTGTCAGCCGAATGGCAGAATGTGGACCCGGAAAAGTGCTGAGCGGTCTGGCACGAAGGGTTTCAAGAGAATTAAAATGCACGGCGCTGATTGATTCTGAATCGATCTCAACAACCATTTCTGACTGGAGTCATTCATGAGCCAAACATCAGCTTACAAAGGTATAGAAGGCCAGGTGGCGCTGGTCACCGGGGCCAGCCGGGGTATTGGTGCAGCTATTGCCGATTCGTTGGCGCACGCAGGTGCAATCGTTACAGGGACTGCCACGACAGCAGAAGGTGGAGATAAAATTCAACAGCGTCTGCAATCCATAAACGCCGGGTGTCTTGGTCGAGCCCTTGATGTCAATGATGCAGACGCCGTGACAGCCTTGCTTGCAGAAATCTCTGCGGGCCCGGGAGCGCCCACCATTCTCGTCAACAATGCTGGCATCACCCGCGACCAGATTCTGATGAGGATGAAGGAAGAAGACTGGGAAGCAATTATGGACACAGACCTGCGTTCAGTGTTCAGGCTGAGCAAAGCCTGCCTTCGCGGCATGATGAAGGCCCGGCATGGACGTATCATCAATATTTCCTCCGTGGTTGCATCCATGGGTAACCCGGGACAGTCAAACTATTCTGCTGCCAAGGCCGGAATGATCGGTTTTAGCAAATCGCTTGCCAGAGAAATTGGCAGTCGAAACATCACAGTCAACGTCATATCGCCTGGCTTTATTGACACAGACATGACCCGCGCACTGGACGAAAATCAGCGGGAATCCCTGATCAGGGACATACCTTTACAGCGCCTGGGTGATCCCCAGGACATCGCGGATTCTGTGTTGTTCCTGGCGTCTGATGGCGGCGGGTATGTCACGGGACATACGCTTCATGTAAACGGCGGAATGTTTATGTCATGAAACAGGGAAATAGAATTTTTGTCAGAAACCAGGGTTTGGGATTCGAATTGAGCGCCCCGGTTTCGACTATTCGTGCAATTTGTGGCCTAACCAACTAAAATTGCGTCCTTGAATTCGAATCCCCCATTAAGAGGAAATTTCATAAAATGAGCAGTACTGATACTGAAGCTCGCGTAAAAAAGATCGTCGTCGAACAACTGGGCGTGAAAGAAGAAGAAGTCACCCCAAGTGCATCGTTCGTCGATGACCTTGGCGCCGATTCCCTTGACACGGTTGAACTGGTCATGGCTCTGGAAGAAGAATTTGAATGTGAAATTCCGGACGAAGAGGCAGAAAAAATCACCAGCGTTCAGCAGGCGATCGACTACGTCACAGCTCACCGCTGAGTGAATGGTTCTGGAACACCAGAGTTATTGATATATAGCATTCTCTGTGGCCGGCTTCTTGCCGGCCGTATTTTTTCAATCAGCAGGACCTGTTCAGCGAGGTAGTACCTGTGTCCAAGCGTCGAGTCGTTATCACCGGCCTGGGTGCGATCACACCCGTAGGAAACACCGTAGAATCTGCCTGGGATGCCGTTACCAACGGCCGCAGCGGCATCGGGCCTATCACGGAATTTGATAGCTCTCAGCTCACCACCCGGATCGCTGGTGAAGTACGTGACTTCGATGTAGAGGAGTACATGCCCGCAAAAGAAGCCCGTCGTTGTGACAAGTTTATTCACTACGGAATGGCTGCCGGAATTCAGGCGCTGAACGACAGTGGTTTACTCGATGATGATTCACCGGTTAATCCCGAGCGCGTGGGCTTCTCAGTTGGTGCTGGTATCGGTGGTATTGCAACCATCGAGGAAACCCGCCTGATATACGAGAACAAGGGTGCCCGGCGAGTATCACCGTTCTACATTCCCGGCACCATCGTGAACATGATCGGCGGAAACCTCTCTATTCGCTACGGTTTTAAAGGTCCAAACCTTTCCATCGTCACGGCCTGTACAACTTCAACACACAACATTGGCAATGCAGCGAGACTGATTGCTTACGGTGATGCCGACGCCATGCTTTCTGGCGGTGCTGAATATGCCACGACGCCAACCGCACTGGCAGGATTTATGTCTGCCAAAGCAACATCAACCAGAAATGACGAACCCGAAAAAGCCAGTCGTCCCTGGGATGATGACCGTGATGGCTTTGTGCTTAGCAACGGTGCGGCTATGGTAGTGGTTGAGGAGTACGAACATGCTCGCCGGCGCGGTGCTCAGATCTATGCCGAGCTGGTTGGTTTTGGCATGAGCGGGGATGCGCACCATATGACTGCACCGCCTGCCGATGGCGAGGGCGCAGCGCGATGCATGAAGATTGCGCTTGCTGATGCTGGCATCAATGCGGATCAGGTTGACTATGTCAATGCTCATGGCACTTCAACTCCTTTGGGGGATCGCGCAGAGTCCGATGCACTCAAGACCGTTTTTGGTGATCACGCCTATCGGCTCGCCGTGAGTTCAACAAAGTCAATGACCGGGCATCTATTGGGCGCGGCAGGTGGTATCGAGGCTCTGTTCACTGTGCTTGCGATGAGGGATGGTATTGCGCCGCCAACGATCAACCTAGAGAATCCGAGCGAAGGCTGTGATCTGGACTATGTGCCCAACACAGCACGTGAAATGACGATCCGGACCGCGGTTTCCAACTCATTTGGTTTTGGCGGCACAAACGGAACACTGATTTTCAGTACCCTCCAGGATTAGTCAGGTTATGGGCGGATTAATCCGTCAGCGGCTGGCTTCGCCGCCGGATCTGTTGTTGCTGTCACAAAATTTCCCGGGGGACTTCCCGTTCCTGCTGGAAAGCTCTGCGTCCTCTCGGCTTGGCCGCTGCAGCATGTTGCTGCTTGCCAGCGACGAGGTCCTGTTATCCGATCCGGAGCATCTTGAGCCGGCAGAATTCATCACAGCGTTAAAATCAGATTACTCAAAAAGTCGTACTGATTACTTCCCCGGGGATTCCGACATTCCTTTTCGGGGTGGATGGTTTGTCTACATGGGCTATGAGATGGCAAGTGCTGCCGAGCCCGCCCTTGAACTGCCGAAAAACAGCACGGGGGTTCCTGATGCGCTTGCCGTTCGTTGCAGGGCTGCGATTGTCGTTTTCAATGATCAAAGCGATCAACGTGCTGAAGTGGTGGCAGAGTCAGTATCCGATGCAGCAAGAATCTTAAGTATTCTCGATGAATCGTCTTTCGCGGCAGAGACAACAGGTAGTGTTTCCGAAAGATTTGCCATGAGTAAAATCGATGAAAGCGACCCGGAGGATTTTCTTTCCGGGGTCTGCCGTATTCATGAATACCTGCTCAGCGGCGACGTATTCCAGGTCAACCTGTCCCGGGCCTGGAACGTCGGGCTGAATGATCCGACCAGTGCAATCGATTTATACCGTTCCCTGAGGGTCGCCAATCCGGCGCCGTTTTCCGGTGTGATGCAATGGAAAAACCGTGCTGTTTTAAGTTCGTCCCCGGAACGACTGATAGAAATACGCCAGGGCAAAGTCCAGACCCGACCGATAGCCGGTACAAGACCGCGAGACCCTGATCCTCAACGGGATCGTGAGTTGTCGACGGAGCTTCTTGAAAACGTCAAGGAGCGGGCAGAGCACATCATGCTGATTGATCTTGAGCGCAATGACCTGGGTAAAGTCTGTCAGCCCGGAAGTATTGAAGTTGACGAACTTATGGTGATCGAAAGTTATGCTCATGTGCACCATATCGTATCCAATGTGACCGGCAGGTTAAGCGCTGATTCCGACCCCATCGATGCACTGACAGCCGTGTTTCCGGGCGGAACGATAACGGGCTGTCCGAAGATCCGATGCATGGAGATTATCGCCGAACTCGAAAAAGAGGGCAGAGGTTTCTATACCGGGTCCATGGGCTATCTTTGCCTGGATGGCGACCTCGATATGAATATCCTGATACGAACCATGTTGTTCGATGAAAGCAAGGTTTCATTTCGAACCGGTGCCGGAATCGTGGCAGATTCCATTCCTGCAAATGAACTTGAAGAAACCCGAGACAAGGCCCGGGGCTTATTACTTGCCCTGAAGGCTAACAAACCATAATTTTAAACACAATAATTTCGTAGGTGCGTAATTCCTGATGCATGACTGTCTGATCAATGGCGAAATTTCTCATTCTGTAAACCCCTCGGATCGGGGTCTTAACTATGGCGATGGGTTGTTCGAAACAATCCGCGTGACGGCCGGCAAGCCGCGATTCTGGCAGGGGCACATGGACAGGCTTGAGACCGGATGCCAGCGGCTCGGCATTGAACGTCCCAACCAGGCTGTTTTATTGCGAGAAGTCCAGACAGTGATTGCCGGAAATCCGGAATGCGTTGTGAAAATTGTCGTGACCCGGGGGGTCCCTGGACCATCGGCAGTTCGTGGATATGCTCCTCCAAAGAATTGTTCGGTGACCCGAATTGTCAGCGCCCATTTGTTGCCTTCGGATTTTCACACAACCATCGAAGGGATTGGAGATCCGAACGACCAGAGTCACAGCCGTGCAGGGCTGAGGTTGCGAATTTGCAGCTTGCGACTTGCCAATCAGCCTGTCCTTGCGGGCATCAAGCACCTCAACCGGCTCGAGCAGGTCATGGCGCGTGCAGAGTGGAATGATCCGGAAATCAGTGAAGGGGTCTTGCTCGATGAGAATGATCACCTGGTTTGTGGCACCGCCTCGAATATTTTTCTTGTATCAGCCGGACGAATGCTGACCCCCCGACTGGATCGCTGTGGTGTCAGGGGTGTGATGCGTTCAGAAATCCTGAAACTTTTTAGTGCACGCTGTGAACAAAGGCGTATAACGCTCGACATGGTGCCGGAGGCAGATGAAGTTTTCTTGTGCAACAGCGTACGGGGCATCATGCCGGTACACCGGATTGATGACTGGCGTTACAACCTTGGACCGGTAACTGCCGAGGTCAGGGAATGGCTGGAACGCTTGTAGGGCTCCAATGAGAAAAATTACCGTAGTCATCATTACAACGCTTGTTCTTGCAGGATTTGTAGTTGCTGCTGGTTCCAGAATGTATTTCAGTTACCAGGAATTTCTTGGTGAAAATATTGCCGTACCGAAGGACGGAACCCTGCTGATGGTTGAACCGGGAGACAGTGTAAGCGCCGTGCTGGGTAAACTTGAATCTGCAGGGGTTGTGGCCCTCGACTGGCGCTGGAAGATCCTGGCTCGCATGCAACCCGTCAATGTTCATGTTGGTGAATATCGACTGCTGCCACCTTTGAAGCCGGCACAGCTGTTGGAAGTGTTTGAAGGCGGTAACGTTCTTCAGCATCGGTTCACCATTATTGAAGGCTGGAACTGGGTACAGTTGCTGGAAGCGCTGCGTCAAGATGATGTGCTTGAGAAAGAGATTCAAGGCGACATTGATGCAAGCGAAATCGAAGCCATCGCTGAACAGATTGGGGCATCAGGGATTGACCATGCAGAAGGCTGGTTCCTGCCTGAGACCTACTATTTTGTTCGTGGTGCAAGCGATATCGATATTCTTGGACGAGCGCACCAGGCAATGAAACAGGCACTCGAAGTGGCGTGGTACGGGCGTGACGAGGGAATCCCGGTCGATACGCCTTATGAACTCCTGATTCTGGCTTCCATCGTGGAAAAAGAGACGAGCCTTCCGGAAGAAAGGGGTGAGATAGCGGGTGTCTTCAGTCGACGATTGAATCTGAACATGCGGCTGCAGACTGACCCAACCGTGATATATGGCCTGGGCCGGGCTTTTGACGGCAACATACGCCGAAGAGACCTTCGTGCCGACACGCCCTACAATACATATACCCGTCATGGCCTGCCGCCCACACCCATATCAATGCCAGGAAAAGAGACATTAATCGCCACTGCCAGCCCCAGCGAGGGGACGACGTTGTTTTTTGTTGCCAATGGTGAGGGTGGCCACACTTTTTCTGAAACCCTGGAAGAACATGAGGCAGCAGTCAGGCAGCTGATTCAACGGCAATGAGCATTACCGGACAAGGCCACTTCATCACCCTTGAGGGGAGCGAGGGTGCAGGAAAAAGCACCATGATGACTCGTACCCGGGAATGGCTGGAACAAGCAGGACATAGTGTGGTGACCACCCGTGAACCGGGCGGAACACCATTGGCAGAAGAAATTCGCGGCCTTGTTCTGGATGCAAGCAGTGAAGATGGTGCAGATTCGCCCGGTAAGCTGACCGAATTATTGTTGGTTTTTGCATCAAGAGCCCAGCATCTTGAGCGATTGATTCGACCCGAGCTGTCGAAGGGCAAAACCATCCTCTGTGACCGGTTCACTGACTCATCGTGGGCTTACCAGGGCGGCGGACGCGGTATGCCTGACGAGTGGATTGCAGACCTTGAAAACCTGGTTCATGGGGACCTGCAGCCAGACCTGACGCTGCTTCTGGACCTGGATGTCGAAACCGGCCTGGGCAGGGCATCCCAACGCAGCGATCCGGACTGGTTTGAGCGCGAGAAAGTCGATTTCTTTGACCGTGTCAGGTCTGTTTACCTTAAGCGGGCAGCTGGCGCGCCACAACGATTTGTGATCATCGATGCAAGCCTGGATGAAGAGGCTGTCTGGTCACAAATTGAAAGCTGCCTTAACGAGCGTTTTTCATGACTATGTACCCATGGCAAAAAAATGCTTTTGATGCATTTTCAAATTACCTGGAAACGGGGCGTATTCCTGACGCGTTGTTGATCTGGGGTCCATCAGGGTGTGGCAAGCTTGAACTGGCAAAGACGATGGCGCGACGGTTAATGTGCCAGACCATGCAGGGTGGGCAATGCGATCCATGTCGTTCCTGCGCGCTCTTTGAAAGCGGTGCTCATCCGGATTTCCGGGAAATCACGTTCGAAGTGAATCAGAAGACAGGAAAATTACGAGATCTGATCATCGTCGATCAGATTCGGGGACTAATAGAAGCCCTCGTGAAGACGACCACCATCAGTCAAACCAAAGTGGCAATCATCCATCCTGCAGAGCGAATGAATCCAAATGCCGCGAACGCTCTGTTGAAGACACTCGAAGAGCCTGTGGGGCAAACTGTCCAGATCCTGGTTTCCCACGATCCCGGGCGATTACCGGCCACTGTGCGCAGTCGCTGTCAGCGATTGCATGTCGATGCCCCAAAAACTGATCTTGCACAGCAGTGGCTTGAACAATCTGTTGACGTTGAAGGTGAAGCTGCAACCCTCGCACTAAAGGCTTCTTCAGGTCGCCCCCTGGAAGCAAAAGCATTGATAGAGGATGGTGGTCTGGACCAGTATCGTGACACGCTGCAGGTTCTTCAGGATCTCAGGGCTGGCAATATCAGCGACAGCCATGCGCTGATGAAACTTGCCGAACTTGATTCTGTACGGCTCTGGAACTGGTTGTCCCTGAGATGTGCAGATGCAATGCGAACTTTGTCGATAAAATCGGGCCCTGAAAGCCTGGTTCGCGGTATTGCAGGTCTTCAGCACCTGGCCGACCGCAATCGACGCCTGATGGCAACACCGGTTCGTAAGGACTTACTTCTTCGGGACTGGCTGATACAATGGGCTTCGATTTAGGCAGCGAAGCCGCTGAGTGGTCAATCGCAGGAGGCATGGTCAATGGCGCAGCAGGGTATTCTTTCACTGTCCATTCAGGACAAACAGGCTCTTTATCGATCCTATATGCCGTTCGTGCAGGGTGGTGGCTTGTTTGTCCCCAGCACCAAGGAATTTCGTCTGGGCGATGAGGTTTTTCTCCTGCTCACCGTGATGGAATTCGAGGAGCGCCTGCCAATACCCGGGAAAGTCGTCTGGATTACGCCACAGGGCGCCGCAGGCAACCGCAAGGCAGGTATCGGCGTTCAGTTCGCTGACACGCCGGATGGGGCGCATGCCAGGACGGTGATCGAGTCACATCTTGCAGCAACGCTCAAAAGCAATAAAAGCACTCATACCATGTGAGCCACATGTGATGTGAAGGAGACTCACGCTTTAGAGTGAGTCTTCGACGATTTCGAGCAATCTCTCCATGACCATTTCATCCTGGTAGTAATGTGGTGACAGTCTTATCGATCCACTGCGAAGTGCACAGTCCACACCGGCCTTCGTGATTCGGCCATAAAGTTCTCTTAAATCATGATCGGTGGTATTGAAGCTGACAATTCCGGATTGCCTGTTTTTCGAGGTTCTGCTACTGACACGCAGTCCGGGCATGGACGAAATGCCGTTTGTCAGCATCCGGGTATTGCGCAGGATTGCGTCGGACACCGCAGACATGCCCTGTTCAAGAAAAGTCGACAGGGAGGCATTCAGCCCAACCTGGCCCAGCGTGTTTGGCGTTCCTGCCTCGAAACGCTTTGCAGACTTCGCCGGCGACCAGTCCGGGCGATCAAAAATCCACGGATTTTCGTACATGTGCCAGCCGACCTGTTGAAGTTTCAGCATGGAACGCAGGGGTTCCCTGCAAAAGAAAATAGCGATGCCTTCAGGGCCAAGCAGCCATTTGTGTGCATCGGCAGCCAGGCAATCGATATGGCTGCTATCAACATCAATGGGCAATGCCCCCAGATGCTGTATGGCGTCGACGAAAAAGAACACATCCGCGACCTGGCAGGCCGAGCCCAACTTTGAAACATCCAACCTGAAGCCATCGCTGTACTGAACCGAGGAAACCGCCAGGATGCGCGTTTTGTCATCCATTGCCGCCAGCAGGGCGCCTTCAGGGTCGGACGTATCGCGGACGTCGACTTCACGAATCTCAACATCACGCTTTTGCTGGGCCAGCCAGGGCAGCCGGTTGGAGGGGAACTCGCCTTTTGGAATCACCACGTTGTCGCCATTGCACCATGGAAATCCAAAAGCCACAGTGCAGATGCCTTCCGTGGTGTTTTTAAGCAATGCGATATCCTGGCTGCTGTCTGCCCCGATCAGTGTGGTGATCTGGCCACGAAGTTGACGTTCCCGGGTGATCCAGTCCCTGTAATTCCTTGGTCCAGCAACCTTGTTCTCTTCTGCAAAAGCAGCAATCGCATCGCTGACGACATCTGGCCATGGTGAAACTGCGGCGTGGTTGGCATAAATACCTGATTGCAGGATTGGAAATTGCGCCTTGCTGATGGTCATGTTTTTGAGAACGGCCAGTGTAAAGATGGTGTTTTGATATTCACTCGTGCCACTATAGTTTGCTCAGTTTCTCATGACACTAAATAGCATCATACATGTCGACATGGACGCGTTTTACGCATCCGTGGAACAACACGACCGGCCCGAACTGCGGGACCGGCCAGTGATTGTGGGTGGCCTTGGGCCACGCGGTGTTGTGTCGGCCGCAAACTATGCCGCCCGTGAGTTTGGTGTCCGCTCTGCCATGCCAACAGCCCGGGCCAGGAGATTGTGTCCTGATGCTGAATACGTGGCGCCACGTTCCGGGCGCTATCGCGAGGTTTCACAGCAGGTGTTCGGTGTATTTCACAGGATCACACCACTGGTTGAAGGCCTGTCACTGGACGAGGCATTTCTGGATGTCAGTGCCTGTCTGCAGTTGTTCGGTTCGATTTCGGAGATCGGGAAACGCATCAGGGACGAAATAAAAGAGACCACCGGGCTCACAGCTTCTGTGGGAATGGCCCATAACAAGTTCCTGGCAAAACTCGCATCTGATGCTGACAAGCCGAACGGTTTTGTTTACGTTTCACCGGAAAGGGTGAGGGCGTTTCTGGACCCAATGCCCATCGGTCGATTATGGGGGATTGGCCGCAAAACAGAGCCG